>JAYEKW010000120.1:0-24187 GCA_034716895.1 Candidatus Neomarinimicrobiota bacterium | reverse complement strand
ATTCCAGGTGGTTTGCCCCCAGTAGTGTTGAATGTTAATGTTGGCACCAATGAGAACATGGTCATTTGGCCTGGCTTCAATATCAAGACGAAATTTATTGTAGCCAAAATTGTAGTTGGTTCCGGCAACCTGCATGATATCTGCCTCAGACTCATAATAGCCGAAGAACTCGGGTTGAGCTGCCAGGAGGAGCGGGAGCAGCAGCAGTAAAACGACAGGCCTCATTTTTTGAGACTCCTCTCGCTGAAGAAGTTTTTGGGTGGCACCCAGCTGTAGGTGACTTCAAGAGTTTCCATTGTTGTGCTGGAGTGCTCTTTATGATCGACCATTACCATTTTCATGGCTGTGGGCAGGCCTTCAATATTTTGTATATCGCTTAAAGATAACGACTTTGAGTTAAAACCATGATCATCATAGTAATCGAGTTGAACCGGTGAGTAATCAGACTTGCGAGACCATAAAGTGATTTTCGGATAAGGTGGGTCTTGATCCGGGATACCAATAAGATCTATTTTCCAGCAGAGGTCGCCGTTAATGGTTTCATCACCTTCATATTCAGGTGTGAACTTTTTTATAAAAACATCACCACCACCCATGTCTTCATAGGTAAAATCGGAGCCCTGTACTTTTTGCTTTTTAGCATGTGATGCCAGCTTGCGAACACGTTTAGTGCGGGGAAAATAGGTCCAGATGTCATCGGCGTTATTGAGAGTTAAAAAGGCCTGTCCTCGAATGGCAGCAGGCTTGGTATATCGAGTAAGGGTACTCTTTCCCCTGCCTCCCATATAGGACTCAAATTCAAAAGTGCGGGATTTACCAGAACTGGTTGTGATGGTTTGAGTTCCTGTACTTTTCATGTTTTCGGGAGACATGAGTTTTGTTACGGAGGTGATTACCTTGATGGCTAGTCTATCTTGCGCCAGGTTTAAACTAAAGAGCATGAGTAAAATAAAGACTAGTTTAGTTTTCATGGTTCAAGTCCTTTCATAAAACTATGTATGCCTTCGGAGAGGGCTCTGTCAAAGGCTTCGCGATCATCACTCAGCATAAATTGCCAGACGAATCCATCAATAAATGCCAGACATAAAGTAGAGACACCCTCATAGTTCATCTCTCGGAATTCATGGGCCATCACGCCAGCTTTGAGAATGTTAATAACCAAATGCCGCATTTTCGTGTAACCGCTGGATAGTTGACCTGATTGGTGTTCGCCACGTCTAATCGCTCGAGCGCCTTGAGCCCATATCTCGGTCATGATCAGGACACTGTCACCCATCTCAAAAACAAGTTCTGTATTCATTCTCATAAAGGTTCGAAGTTTATCATAGGGACTAAGCTGCATGGAATAAAGTTTTTCTGAAGCATCAACCAAATCACCCATAAGGGTATCTACTATGCTATGAAAGATTTCATCTTTACTCCTAAAGTATTCATAAACAGTACCTTTGCCTATACCAGCTTTTACGGCAATGTCCGCGATCTTTCCTTTTTCGAGACCATCTCGGGCGAATATTTGAATAGCGGCGCGAATGATGGCATCAGCTTTTGCAGGATCTTTTTGTAAGGGTGTCATTGTGGTATCCTTATAAGAGATGGTGTGTAATGAAGATATGACCGAACAGTCGGTCAGGCAAGATGTTTTTTTTATCAAAAGAATCTTTTTCGCATCGTTCAAATTCAGCATAACTTGATTCAAGGCAGGAATCCGCTGGAGCTAATATTGTGTTGGCCCACGGCTTCCAGGGAAAAAGAGAAACATGAAAATCAAAAACAACTTTAGAGTAGTCATCATTTTTGGAGTAAGCCTGTTTGTGATTATTGGACTTTTTTCATGCTGTCCTGAAGATCCCTATCAGAATTATCTTAACCTGATCATTAATACAGAACCAAAGTCATTGGATCCTGCGCTATCCACAGACATTACAACTGGAATTATAACTGCATTGATGTATGATAATCTGGTGCAGTTTGGCGTCGGCTCTGAAATAGAGCCTGGTTTGGCAGAGTCCTGGGAGATATCAGAAGATGGAAAAATTTATACGTTTAATTTAAGAAAGAACGTCAAGTTTTGGGATAAAACTCCCTTCACAAGCGCCCACGTAAAGCATTCATTTGAACGTGTTCTCAATCCAGAAGCCAGATCCCCCCAAACCTGGTTGTTGATGCCAATCCAGGGAGCATCTGAGTATATGCAGGGAAAAGCAGATAGTGTGAGTGGTATAAGCATAATAAACCCGACTCAAATCAAACTATTTTTGAAAACACCGTTTGCGCCATTTCTAGGATTTCTAGGAGCGCCGGCTACAGCCATTGTATCAGATAAAAGCAACAATCTTAAGGAATCTCCAATGGGTACAGGACCCTGGATATTTCAAGAGTGGCAGGCCGACCGCAAGTTGATCTTTCATCAAAATAAAGACTATTATAATGGTGCACCAAAACTGGATGGTTTGGTTCTGAATAATATTCCAGAAATATTAACTGCCGCTCTGGAGTTTGAAGCTGGGAACCTGGATGTAATGATTGTGCCGAATTCAGAGTTTAAATATTGGACCCATAGTACTGTGTGGAAACCATACATTCATACACTGGAAGAACTGGGCTTCTATTATCTAGCCATGAACGTTGATAGAAAACCATTTGATGATGTACGAGTTAGACAGGCAGTGAGCTTGGCAATCGATCGTGAAAAGATAATTAAAAGGGTCATGCACAATAGTGCATCACTTGCCAAAGGCGCAATTCCGCCGGGCTTACCAGGCTACGATAGCAGCAAAGTTCATATTCCCTACAACCCCGAAAAAGCAAGAGAATTGCTAACAGAAGCTGGCTATGAAACAGATTGTGAATTTGATCTATGGGTTGATCCAGGAGCAGCAGTTTCACAAACAATTGAAGCAATTCAACATTATCTATCAGTGGTTGGTTTTAAAGTACATATAGTCCGAAATGACTGGAATATGATGAGAGATGCCATGCGCAAAGGTGAAACAGATGCTTACTGGGGAAATTGGTGGGCTGATTATGCCGATGCTGAAAACTTCCTGGCACCCCTGTTTCATTCCCAAAATGCAGCAAAACGAAACAGATACGCAAACCAAGAGGTCGACGCTCTGATCGAAAAGTTACAGCAAAGTCTGGATTCCGGGGAAAGAGAAACCATGGCCATGCGTATTGATAGCATATTGATCGCGGAAGCACCCTATGCCTTCATGTGGTATCCCACCTCATACACGGTTGTCCAGCCAACATTAAAGAACTATGTTCCCCACCTCATGCCAAACGCCAACCGTTATACACAAGTATATTTTGAAGAATAGGAAAAATAATGAGCGCTATAGATAAACATCCCATTCTGGGACAATTGAAAGAAAGTGATCGTCTTTTGAACGATGTGGCAAAACTTCAGACTGCTGTCAAAGAAAGAAGTCGGATCATGGAACGCGATGGAAAGATAACAACAGTAATTTCTGGAATTATCGGTATATCAGGATTGTTCTTTATGAACCAATTGCCTTTTTTCATCATACTGGGACTGCTGGTTGTAGGTCTTCCCGTATTATGGATTCACCTGGGAAAAGAAGCTCGCGAGTTCACTATTTCAGATGATGAGATAAGAGAGGCAATTAAAAAGTAAAAAGATGGGAATGATCAAGAGTTTGGCGGGAGAATGAGGATTTGACCAGGAATGGTAGCCCGGCTTGTAAAATGGGTGACGCGACTTTTTATCGCAGAAGTCAACACATGAAAGTTCAAAAAAATGAACAGACAAACCAGTCTTATGCCATTTGAATTTTGACGAAACCGCTAGAAGTATCTGAGAATTCATGAAATGTGCCCTAAAACCATTAAATACAACCACATATAATGAATACTCCTAAATCCATATATATCAACACTCCGCGTCATTTCGACAAGCTCAATGCACCGCTCTGCGCGCTCTGCCTGCCCGCACGAAGTTATACGCAGGCGGGCGAGAGGGACTTTTTGCGAAGGCGTCAATTTTAAAAGATGCGCTTTGTGTCTTCGCGATCAAGTACAACTGGTATTATGGGCTACGAGTTTGGGATTGCCACGTTCCTCCGGAACTCGCAAAGACGGATCAAAACAGTTATACTGGCATCAAATAGCGTACGCACGATGAAGTCAAATTGCCATTATTCGGTTTCATCTGTGAAAAGCCGAGACCAAAAAGCTTCATGTTTCGACGGGTTGTATCTTTTAAATACATAGAAAGTTCTTATACTAAATCATGAATCAGTGGAATTTTAATCAAGGTGCTCCTCGGATGCGATTTGGTCCTCGCAAGATGGGTGATGGTGTCAAACAGATCCTCATCGCGAATGCTGTTGTATATATGCTCACACAGATCACAGGTCTGGGTTTTTGGGCTGAATGGTTTGGACTCAATCCCCACAATGTCATTTTTGGTTTAAGGGTCTGGCAGCCCTTCACATATATGTTTCTGCATGCCGGGATCTGGCATGTTGGTATCAATATGCTCATGCTCTGGATGTTTGGTTCAGAACTGGAAAAACTCTGGGGGCGTAAAGAATTTATCAGATTCTATGTAGTAACCGGAGCAGGAGCTGGAGTCTTTTCGCTGGTGCCCTATTTCCTGGGTGTGTTAACTGGCTATCAGGGTGATATCCCCTCCATCATTGGAGCCAGCGGTGCGGTTTACGCCATTCTTTTGGCTTACGCCGTCACTTATCCCGAACGCAAGGTGCTGGTTTATATGATCATGCCAGTGAAAGTCAAATACCTCATGCTATTTATGGGTTTCATGACCTTCGCTTCCATTGGAAATGGTGACGGGATTAGTCATATCACCCACTTGGGCGGATTGGTAGTTGGCTGGATCTACTTACGCAGAAATGGTCGATATCGGGGCTTGAATATTCCCTGGCGTCAATGGTTGCAGAAACTGCAAAAGATCAACAAGATTCGTATTGTACAGAATGATAGTCCTAAACGTCCCCGTAGAACCAGTTCAGCAGCCAAACAGACGGGTTGGCATCGGGTAGGGAATGAATCAGAATTACGCCAGGAAATGGATGCTCTGTTGGACAAGATCACAAAAGTAGGCTATGAACAACTCAGCAATCGGGAAAAAGAACGCCTGCTGGAGTTATCATCAAAGCTATCTAAAGATAGCACAGGAAGAAATTAGACTCCAGATGCAAAAAAAGCAGGGAATTCCTATTTAAACTGCTATCCATGGACTATCGGTCTACTGGTAAAAAAGCCTGAACACAAAACAGATCTAACCTCCAGTTAATAAATCTATGATTGCCACCACATCATTTACATCAAACAGGTAATCATTATTGATATCGGTTAGATGGAAACTAATTGCATCCGGAACAGCCGAATCCATGGTCAGGGTATCACCGGCTTCCACCAGGGCGTTTGCGGTTAATTGATAAGGATTGTCCCGAGCGGTCCAATGACCACTTATGGATCCAGATATCATGGTCTGTCCCCAAATTGTGCCTAGCATTAAACTGGATATTAAAATGCTGCGTATATACATGTGGATCGTCCTCATTTTGGATTGATGTAATTTCCTGAGGACAGTTCTGGTCATTCAAATGGATAATAATTTGAGCACGAATTCTCTATCGCTATCCCAGAGAACTCCATTCCCAAGTCTAATGCTTGTGCTCGGGATAATACTCAGTCAGCGCTTCAATGGCTTTCGTCAAATTATGGGCATATTTAACATCGGCATTTTGTTTAGCCTGCATGGCCGCCAGGATCACAGCATGGTGTCTCTTGAGCCGTTTTGTATAGTCTTTTTGCTTTGGTTTTACCCGTTGGGTCAGAAAGTAATCACTAATGGTTGTGATAACCTGTTGAGCGTGGTCTTCCTTATTCATAACCCAACGCACCATCTGGTTTTGAGATTGGGCATCAGTCTTACCGGCCAATTCACCAATTAGTCGAGCAGACTTTTCTACTGTGGCAGCATCTTCAAGCATGGCTTGAACACGGGCGTGATCATCATAGATTCCACAGGGAATCTGACAATGGGCGTCTGCCGTTTGGGGTAATAATAACCCAGTTCCGATTCCAATGATGATGATGGACAATAATAAACCTAGATGTTTTTTCATGGTATGGTTCTCCTTTGGTTGATTCAATATAGAATACATGACAGAGAAGGTCACCAGTTAAGTTTGACAGAATCAAAAATTATTAATATTACCAGCCAGGGTTGTGATTGACCAGGCTTCAGAGAGAAACTAAAAATTTAATTGCGCAACATTTTGCCTGGTGAGCTTCCACATCTGATGTTGTTTTTCCAACAATGCTTCTTCAAGGGATAAACGCTTTTCAAGGCTTTCTCGAATCTTTTGTTCAAGCACGTTTGCAAAGTTATGGGCGTGAATATCCAGTGCGAGATCAGGTTTTTCAATATCCTCAAAAAAAGCACTGACTTTTCGGTGAGCCACCAGCCCCAGAGGAATTGTTCCAGCTCCGAATGGAATGAGTCCGGCATGTCCGCGCATTCCTAATGAAAGGTAAGGCGTGCGGTACGCTTTGATGATTTCCTCAGGGGTTAGGGTATACATCTCCAAACAAGGCATGTTAATGTCGTAAGCCCTTTTCAAATGTTTAACAAATATTTTATCTCCAGGGCTGTGAGCATAGTACATGAATTCAATAGTTGGACTTAATCGCTGAATGACTTTTGCCATGGCGCCCAAAATATTTTTATAGTACCCTTTGAAGCGTTCATCAAAACGGTCGTAAGCGAAATTCAGCGAGATGAAAGGCTCTTTTCCCTGTTTTGTGATTGTTGGATACAGATGTTTCAAGAGGGTCGTCGGACAGGGTTGATACCTGATTTTATTGGTTAGAGCCTCAGGTAGAAATGTCTGGACGATCCTAACATCACTGAGGTGTCTGAAACCTAAATAATTTGATTTTTCGGCACAGAGCGTTAAGTGCTCAATCATTTTTCTGGAACCGGGCACCTTATCGCGAAAGGAATTGTAACCAACGGCGAAGAAGGCAATTGGCACCTTTAAGGCCTTCAAATTCTCCAGTGAGATGTTCCATTGCCAACCCGACTGAAAGGACGGGGCGCTGGCGGGATATACCAAACCACCGCCACCGATTACAATTCCAGCGTATTCATTAAGCAGATCAACTTGCTTTTGATCGATATGCTGGTGCACATGATATCTATCAAAGACCAGATCTGGTTTATCAAACCGAATTACCTTTTGAACCGTTTCCGGGAGCAGTTTATCACCCGCGTTTCCTGAATGATCAGCTAAATAATGCCAGGCCACATGTGCGATTCGCTGTCGGGAAGGATTGTTTTGAGCATTAAAATAATCTACAGCCTGGATTCGTTCTTTCAATCCGTTCAAGTGTGATGATGAACTGGAAGCAGACAATGTTTTTAACGCCTCGGCATTCTGGTTTTTCATAAAATAAGCCAGGGCCAGGTACTCAACAACAAAGCGAGACGAAAGATGTGCCCGGTGTTGTTCAAGAAGTGATATCACCCGGGTATAATCAGCTTCATAGTAGTAGCGCAATACTTGTTGGCGTATAGGGAAAACAGCATCGAAATCAGAAAACAGGGTTACATATTGTTCTAAGTAGCGATAGGCTCGTTTGACCAGAAGATAGTTGAAGAGTAAGTGGCGCAAGCGATTCCTAATCCAGACCCTTCGTTTTGAAAAAGATAAAATGGCTTCTGGCGTTTCTCCCAGACAGGTTTTGATACACCAATTCGACACTTTTTGAGCGGTAGTCAACCCGGATAGCTCCTTGTCCTAATAATTATACAATAATAACCCACACAAGAAATATCCCAAAGCCTATCGGATGGGATGTCTTTACTCCGTTTTAACAAATATCTTCAACATTCCCCCTTTTGCCTTAGTTTAGCGCCAATGAAGATCATCAGAACAATGCTTACGTGGATAAAGCGCCTTCGCGATGAGGGTGTCCTCGACCTGATCATTATACTTTGGATCATAATGTTCATTGGTGCAATCACGGTCTTTCTCCTGGACTATACCTCAGAGGGGCGGAGCATTACCACAATATTTGAGGCTTTTTACTGGGCCTGGGTAACCATGACGACAGTTGGATTTGGTGACCTTACACCGACCACTCCAGCCGCCCGGATTGCGGCCTCGATCATGATGTTCTTTTCCATGGCATTGATCTCATTCTTTACGGCTACGATCTCATCCATTTTTGTAGCCCGCAAAATCAGAGAGGGTAAAGGTTTGGAAAAAATTAATTATACTGATCATTATATCATCTGCGGCTGGAATGATCTGGCAGATGAGCTGTTGGAGTCACTCCTGAAACAGGATAATAAAGACCAGACACCCATTGTGCTGGTGAATGAACTTTCAGAAGAAGAGATCGATGCGTGGCGGGGTAAATTGAATGCCAGTCACCTGGGATTTGTGAGAGGTGATTTCACCCAGGATCAGATTTTGGCCAAGGCCAGCGTATCTAAAGCCAAAGCGGTATTAATACTGCCGAATCTGATAAAGTCAGGTAAAGCTGAAGCGGATGAAAAGACTGCTTTGGCAACCTATTCGATCAAGACCCTGGCTCCCAAAGCCAGGGTGTACGCCTACATCCTCCATTATGAAAACAGAGCCAAGCTGCGCCGAGCCAAGGCTGACGGCATTATCATCGCTGATGAGTTTGGTCCCTTCATGGGTGCCAGTCAGTTGCATAATCCGGGAATTCCGGCTTTTTTATCTGAAATGCTCAACACAGACCAGGCTCGTCTGTTGACGAAACCAGTGCCGGAACATCTTATCGGAAAACCATACCATAAATTATTTGCCGAAGCTTATGAGGAATATGATACAGCTATTTTGGGGGTCTATCAGGAAGAGACAAGCGCCGGAATTGGTGATTTTTTGAGTGCCGATTCGGGTGATTATCTGGATCAGTTCATTGCCGCCAAATTAAAAGCAGCTGGTCGCGGACAGAACGAAGAGCAAAAAATCAAGGTTCGGATCAACCCGGAAAAGGATTACATCATCAAATCCGGCGAACAAATGATATTACTTAAATAATCCTGTATGTTAACCCGGAAGGTTTTCTAATCGCAAAAAACGCGAAGGTCGCAAAGAAAATGACAACAAAACAGGCTAAACAAATTCCTCTGCACTCACGGCAAGCCCTGTGAAAGAGGCTTTAAAAAATTTGTCAAATAAATGAATAACCAAACACTGAGTCGCCTATGCCTTATATACCAAAACTGATCACATGTCCGCTTTTTACTGGACTTAAAGAGGAAGAGATCGCCGTTTTTCGGGCGGCCACGCACCAGGTATCCTATGCGATTGGTGACCCGATAATGCAAGAGGGCAAAACCGGAAACACCCTGGTCATTCTGATCAAGGGAACCGTAACCATTAGTAAAAAATTGACGCTTCTGGGAGACGATGAGTCAGATACAAAAGACAAAACCTTTATTACTTTGACTGACGAACATCGGCCCTTCTTTGGCGAAATGGCTCTGTTAATGGAACATTCTCTGCGCACAGCCAGTGTAACCGCTTCTACAGATTGTGAGATCGTAGTCATGGAAAAAGAAACGTTTCAAAAGGTTTGTGCAAAGAACCCCGCTATTGGTTTAAAAGTGATGGAGAATATTGCCAGTAAACTGGCGACCAATCTAGAAAGGGAAAGCAAAAATGTATTGAAACTGACCACGGCTTTCAGTCTGGTTTTGGAAGAATAATCAGTTAAATAATTCTCAAGAGGTTATGCGAATCGGCAAGCAATATTTCACTATAAAGTTGATACTGAAAAAAAAACAAAAAAGATAAGAATTGACGAAACCGCTAGAAGTATCTGAGAATTCATGAAATGTGCCCTAAAACCATTAAATACAACCACATATAGTGAATACTCCTAAATCCATATATATCAACACTCCGCGTCATTTCGACAGGCTCAATGCAACGCTCTGCGCGCTCTGCCTGTGCGGCGAAGCTTGTAGAGCGTAGACGTGCGAGAGGGACTTTTTGCGAAGGCGTCAAGAATTAGAAAAGATCATTTTTTTGAATTAAAAAGGAAATCGTAACAATGAACATCACAAAAGATAAAGTAGTCAGTATTGATTACACCCTGACAGATGACCATGGAAAAGTGCTGGATAGCAGTTCCGGTAAAGATCCCCTGGCCTATATCCATGGTGGCGGCGGATTGATTGCTGGCCTGGAAAAAGAACTTGAGGGAAAAACCAATGGCGATAAGCTTATTGCTATTATCCCTCCGGAAGAAGCTTACGGAATTTTCTCTGAAGAAATGATCCAGGAAGTACCTCTGGAGAATTTCCATGACCCCAAAGAAGTTCAAACCGGGGTTCAGTTTCAAATAGAAGTCGAGGGACATATACACATTGCCACAGTTACATCAGTTGGAGAAAACACAGCAACTGTGGATATGAATCATCCCCTGGCCGATAAAACCCTCCATTTTGATGTAGAGGTCGTGGATGTCCGCGATGCGACCCAGGAAGAATTGGAACATGGTCATGTACACGGAGCCGGTGGACACCACCATTAACAAGTATACATTTTTTTGGGCAGGCAACAATTTGGTTTATCAATTGCCCTTCGGTTGTAAAGACAAGGCATGCCTTGTCTTTACAACCACCATCAACCGACACGGACCCCCAATCATGTGTTTGATCATCCCAGAGGAAAGATTTCTATGAGCCATGTTAATTCACCCCGAATCATTCACCTGATATCCCTGCTGAGTATAGGATTGATTCTAACCACCTGTACCATCACACAATCTCCAATCGGTCCTGTCGCACCAATTATTAAGGTCCCAGTGGTCGTCAAACATGACTTTGAAGTTCCTCGAGAATTCCGAGCTGCCTGGGTAGCTACAGTGGCCAATATTGACTGGCCCAGTAAGCCGGGTTTAAGTACGGAACAGCAGCAGGCGGAGGCGATCAGTCTGCTGGATAGTGCCGTTATCCTGAATTTGAATGCCATTGTCTTTCAGGTGCGTCCCCAATGTGATGCCTTGTATGAAAGTAAATTGGAACCCTGGTCCTATTTTTTAACCGGAGAATTAGGCACAGCACCTGATCCATACTATGATCCGCTGGCATTCTGGGTTGAGGAAGCCCATAAACGGGGCTTAGAACTGCATACTTGGTTTAACCCCTACCGCGCCCATCATCCCAACGGCAAGAAGAACGAAACGTCTGTTATAACAACCAATCCGGATATTGTGCGGGAGCTTCCAAGGGGCTATTTCTGGCTGGATCCATCTCTTCAGGAAACCCAGGATTATTCCTATGAGGTGGTCATGGACGTGGTGCGTCGTTACGATATTGATGGTGTTCATTTTGATGATTACTTCTATCCCTATAATGATGGAAATTTTCCGGATGATGAACCCTGGCAGGCCTATCTGGATGCAGGTGGAATGCTGGAACGACACGACTGGCGTCGCCATGCCGTGAATGTCTTTATCAAGCGGGTTTATGATGGGATCAAAGCCGAAAAGGTCTGGGTGAAATTTGGCCTGAGTCCTTTTGGGATCTGGCGACCGGGAAATCCGTCATCGATCCAGGGCTATGACCAATATGCTAAACTTTATGCTGATGCAAAACTGTGGTTAAATGAAGGGTGGGTCGATTACTGGACCCCTCAGCTTTACTGGCCGACGCGTAAAATTCCTCAGAGTTATCCTGTTTTATTAGGCTGGTGGACGCGTGAAAACACGCATAAACGCAATATCTGGCCAGGTCTATTCACCAGCAAAATCAAGACGGAAGCCGATGCTCTTGAGAATTTCAGCCAGATCATGATCACCCGGGGGATGGTACCGGATGGTCCAGGAAATGTCCACTTCTCTATGAAAGCGCTCCAACGTAACTATGGCGGGATCTCCGATATTTTATTGAAAGGACCGTACGCAAAACCAGTACTCATTCCTCCATCACCCTGGTTGGATGACCAGGCACCGTCAGCACCCCTGGTTGAACTGGATATCAAAGCAGGCAATATTCACATCAATTGGCTTCATGAAGACCGAGCAGATGTTAATCTGTGGGTGGTCTATCTCCAGAGAGGGAAACACTGGAGCTACAAGATTCTCACTACTGACCAAGAGTCATTGATCTTACCGCATGCTATTCGAACTGAAGATGGCCTTAGCCCGCCAGCAATACTTGATCAAGTAGCCGTTACAGCAATTGATCGTCTGGGGAATGAAAGTGAAAGAACAACTATTTCAGTTAGATAAATCAGGCCTTATCTAAAAAAATCTTAACGAAGCACAAACGGAGCACCCGGAAAAGCAGGGATAATCTTCCTTTGTCTGGGTGCTATGCCTAACCCACATATTTCATGAGGCAGCACAATCTGACTTGTTCCTCACGGTTTCAATTACTAACTGCGTTGTTCGGAGTAAATCCGTCCTCAGCGGTCATACAGACCGATTGCGGATGATTTATCCTCTCGCCTTGTCAGAAATCAAAATTCCAGCGCCAGAACACCCTCCGGTACAAAGTGTATTTTTCAATATTTAGGGTAACTATCACAAACACAGCATGAACCAATTACTTTTGCACTCCCTCATGAAATATGCGGACTAATGCGAATTTTTTCCAAAAGCCTGCGATTGGCATTACTTCTCAAATCGATATTCCCTGTTCAGTATTCTGCATTCAATACCCCTAACCCCTCAACCATCTCATCGTATAAAACCATCCCTTTATCACCAGAAAAGCAATAGAAATCGAAAAATACGACCTGAAGCAGGTGCTGAAATTATTTTCAATCCGCAAATGGTAAAGAAGTACAAAGAATTGGAGCTATAAAATGACCACAAAACAAAAACAAATCACCTCATTAGCAGTAATCCTGGCTGTCTCGCTTGGAATCACCATGCTATTGGTATCCCTGAAATCTGCCCCAAAACGTAAACCACCCATGGATACTCGCCCGGTCATTAGCCTCTTGGAGGTTGAAAACAGTCCGATCCAGGTGACAGTTCCTGTAATTGGTCGTCTAATAGCTCATGAAAAAGTCGAGATTTTAGCAGAAGTTTCAGGAGTTCTGAAGTCCAGCAAGAAAGAGTTTCTGACGGGTCAAAGTTATCTGAAGGGTGAAGTGATGTTACGGATTAACCGGGAAGAAACAGAACTCGGCTTGAAGGCTCAACGCAGTGGATTGCTGACGGCAATTGCTAAACTACTACCAGAATTAAAATTTGATTACCCCAAGAGCTATCTAAGATGGAACACCTATCTCCAATCTTTCAACATAGAGTCTATTACCCAGCCTTTGCCAGAATCACTCAACGAACGTGAAAAATTCTTTGTTGCCAACAAGGGTATCTATAACAGCTTTTATCAAATCAAAGCTCAGGAAGCTCGCTTGGAAAAATTCACCATGAGAGCCCCTTTTAATGGCGTTCTAATCCAAAGCAATATTACCCCGGGAAACCTGGTTAGAATCGGCCAACCCGTGGGTGTTTTGGTCAATCCAGCCAGTTATGATCTGGAAACCAGTATCAGTATTAATGAGGTCAATAGTATTACTGTTGGAGATTTGGTTACGCTAACCAGTGAAAATATTGCAGGGGCTTGGCAAGGTCACGTTTCACGAATCAGCCAGGGAATGGATGAAAAGAACCAGATGATTAAAGTGTTCATCTCAGTGTCGGCTCCAGAGCTGCGAGATGGTCTTTTTCTCAAAGGAGAAATCATTTCGAGTCAATCAATTGCTGGAATGGAATTACCACGAAAAATGCTGCATAATGGCAATGTAGTTCTAGAGTATCTAGATGGAAAAATTCACTATCGCAGTGTAAATGTCGTTTCAACTTCAGGTGAAAGGGCTGTAGTAAACGGGCTTGAGAATGGTATGCAGCTGTCTACAAAAACCTTAAATCTGTTAGATGGTGCTCAAGTCAAAGTACCTGACATGGATCAAGAACTACCAGATATTCCCAAAAAGAAAAAGGGACAGGGCTAAATAATCATGAAAAGTATTATCCAATATTTTATCAAGTACCCCTCCACGGGGAATGTCTTGATCCTGCTGATCCTGTTTCTGGGTTGGTTTGGATTCTCTTCATTGCGCTCAACGCTGATTCCTCAGATCGATCCTGGTGTTGTCAATGTTTCTACTGTCTATCCGGGAGCTTCTCCTGAAGAGGTAGAACAGGGTGTTGTACTCAAGATCGAACAGAGCCTGCAAGGTGTAACCGGTATCAAAAAGCTCACGTCGATTTCCCGGGAAAACATGGGTGTTGTAACAGCCCAGTTGACCAGCGGTGTTAATGCTGACCTGGTTCTCCAGGACATAAAAAATGCCGTTGATGGAATCAGTTCTTTTCCTTCAGGTATTGAACCACCCAGGGCTAGCAAATGGGAATTCCGCTCAGAAGCTATCGATTTTATGATCAATGGTGATGTCGACCTCAAACTAATTAAACAGGAAGCCTTGATGATTGAGGATGACCTTTTGGCCATCACGGGTATCAGCAAAATTGAAATAAGCGGCTTTCCTGAAGAAGAAATAGAAATCGCTTTTCGTGAAACCGATCTAGAGGCTTACGGAATTACTTTGGCGCAAGCCGTTTCCGTTATAAAGGCTGCCAATATTGATCTCACTGGAGGCAATATTCGGGGAAAGTCTGAAGACTTGAGTATCCGAACTCGCCAGAAAAAATATTATGCTGAAGATTTAAAAGAAATTGTTCTACGCTCGCTCAGTAATGGTACTGTACTGCGTCTTCGGGATATCGCTGATGTGACTGATAAGTGGGCAGAAAACCCCGACGCCGTTTTTGTAGATGGCAAACCAGCCGCCTTGATCAAGGTCAAATATACCAGCGAAGAAGACATTATTTTTGTGGCCGAAGCAGTTAAAAATTATATTGGCAAATTCAACCAGCAGAATGAAGTATTACAAGCCAAAGTGTTGGCAAATAAAGCTCAAAGCGTTCGAAGCATGCAGGCAATCCTGGCGAATAATGGTATTGTGGGTTTTATCCTGGTTCTCATTTTTTTATCCTTAGCGCTGAACCCCCGCATGGCGTTTTGGGTTGCCCTTTCAATTCCATTGTCCTTTATGGGCATGTTTGCTTTGGCTGCTCTAGCTGATATTACACTGAATAAAATTTCCATGTTTGGAATGATCCTGGTGGTTGGAATTCTGGTAGATGACGGAATTGTAATTGCTGAAAATATATACCAACATCACGATAAGGGTAAACGGCGCATCCGGGCAGCGATTGACGGTGCTTTGGAAGTGTTGCCGGCAGTAACCTCTGCCATTATCACCACGATGATTGCCTTCTCGGCCTTTATGCTCATCGAAGGAACCTTTGGTCAGTTTTTTAAAGAAATGGCCTTTGTCGTGATGGCCGCTCTCTTTGTTTCTCTCATTGAGGGAGCCCTGATCCTACCTGCTCATATTGCTCATTCAAAAGCCTTGGCTGCTGACAGAAAACCATCCTGGCTGGAAAAGAAATCAACCTATTATTTGGCTTATATGCGAGATAATTGGTACGCTCCGGTTTATAAAAAAGCCCTGCAAAATAGAATGATTACTTTGGCAGTTGTGACAGGTGTTTTTGCGATCACCATTGGAGCAACCATTGGTGGTGTGATCCAAATGGGAGGCAGCAATTTTGAAAATCAGAATCATTCGGATGTAAGCCTGCAAATGCCCCCTGGAACGCCGGAAGCTATAACCCATGCGACCTTACTTATGCTTGAAGAAAAAGCCCTTGAAATCGGTAAAAGATTCTCTGAAGAAGAGGACATAGAGGTTATTACCAGTATCATTAATCAGCAGAGTGCAACTGATGCTGGTGGCATATCCGTCAATTTTGTGGATAGTCGGGAACGAAAGTTTCTTTCAACTGAATTTTCCAATGCCTGGCGTCAGGCTGTAGGACCCATGCCTGAAGTTGAGCGGCTCAATTTTGTGGAATCAACCCATTTTGGTAAAGCTGTTTCAGTTTCACTCCTCGGTGAAGATGTTAATATTTTGGATCGTGCAGTAGAAGATTTCAAAATGGAACTGGAGAATCTTTCCGGACTAAAGAATGTCATTGATGACAATCAGCAGGGTATGCGTGAGATTGAAATCGCATTGAAAGATCATGCTCACTTACTGGGGCTGAATATTCAAACCGTAATGAGTCAAGTGCGGAATGGATTTTATGGGGCTGAAGTTCAACGGATTAACCGGGGAACAGAAGAAGTGAAAATCTGGATACGTTATGCAAAAACAGACAGATCTTCAATTGGAGATCTGGAACTGATGCGTATTAGAACCGCGTCAGGACAAGCCTACCAACTTAAAGATATCGCTGAGCTCAACTATACCACCAGCCTGAGTACCATTCGCCATTTGAATGGTCAGCGACAGGTGACAGTAGAGGCAGATGCCTTGAATAAATCCATCGACCTAGGTCAGATTAAAGAGGAAGTTACTTCAGTTATTTTGCCAGCCATCTTGACCAAGTACCCCGGTATAAATTATTCCATTGGTGGTCGCGAGGAACGTATGGCCGAGGCTTTAGGCTCCATGAAAATAATTCTACCGGCAATTGGAGTTCTGCTCTTTGCCGTGATCGCTTTTACCTTTCGCTCTTTTGGTCAAACGGCAATTCTGTTTATGTTGATTCCCCTGGGATTTATCGGGATTGGTTGGGGACACGCGATTCATGATACGCCCATTGATATGCCCTCCTATTTTGGCGTTGTGGCTCTGATTGGTATTCTGGTGAATGACTCCATTGTATTTATTGAAACACTGAACCGGCGCTTGAAACGTGGAATGAAATATATGGATGCCATGTTTGAAGCAGGCCTCTCTCGTTTCCGACCCATTCTTCTTACCTCTCTAACGACGATTGTTGGATTGATGCCCCTGATCATTGCCAATAATCCTGATGCCCAGCAGACCGTACCCATGGCGATCTCTGTAGCCTATGGTTTAATCATATCCACCTTCAGCACGCTCGTGATTCTACCGGTTTTATTAAGCCTGTTTAATGGTGTTCGCCGTTATACATTTAAGTGGAAAACGGGTGTTATGCCAACAGCTGAAGAGATCGAGAGTTCAGTTCGTGAGCTGGATATCGATGCCCAATTTGCTGAAGGAAGTGAGGGTTAATTCATGAAAAATATTTATACAAACAAATACTTGATCACCAGGAACCTTGGTCTTCACTTCACGTCGATGTGGCAAGGAGCAAATTCAAAGCAAACCAGAAAGAATGAAAGAATTCGCCGTACGTATCTGGAAAAAGGTCTTGATAGAGAACCGGACAAAACGGGCGACTGCAGCAATAGCTATTCTGAGCTTGCTCCTCATTCAGTAAACTCAAAACTGCCAGGAAGGAAGCGTTCGCCTTTAATAAAACGGTCCATTGCAGCAAGCTTTATGCTTCTCTTTACAGTCCTAATTGTTCCCCCTGCCCACAGCCAAACCGCTAACACATTATCCCTGGAAGAAGCAATTGGAGTCGCAGCTGTCCATAATTTGAGCATTCAACAGGCCGGTAATAATGTTCAGGTGTCTAAGAATAATGCCAATCTCGGAAATGCAGGCTTGATGCCTCGTCTGGATCTTAACACGGGTTCAACCATAACTGATGCTACAGTTCAAACTGCAGGAGGAGAGATAAGCACCCAGAGTACACGGAACACAGTTGGTATTAATGCTGGGTACACCTTATTCAGAGGGATGCAGGGTCTCAACACCTACAAGCTTCTAAACACCCAGGCTGAAGCCTCAGCATTACAGCTTGGCTTGATCACTGAAAATACGTTGTATGCAACATCACAAGCGTATTTCAATCTGTTAATGACTTACGATAACTTAGTCATCTTAAAAGAACAAATTTCTGTTTCTCGGGAACGACTGGGTCAGGCACTCGACAAAAATGATCTTGGAATGAGCAGTCGCCTACAAGCACTGGCTGCCCGAGTTGATTTTGATAGTGATAGCAGTTCAGTTCTGGAGGCTGAGTATGCTTTTTCTGAGGCACGCAGACGACTTAACCTCCTGCTGGGCTGGGAATTAGATCGCAGATATACACCAGTGGCAGTGAATCGAAAATTCGGGAGCTATACATCAGTTGAATTGGTTCAGCAGGTGTTGAACAAGAACAAAACTTTACTCCTCAGTCAGAATCAAGAGATCCAGGGTCAACTCAATCTAAAGAATAGCAGAAGTTCCCGGTTTCCGGCTTTGAATCTAAGCGGTAGTTACGGTTTGCAAAAAATCAATGCAGATGTAGATCCTGATTTGGGTGAAGCCGATAAAACATTCTCAACCGGTTTGTCTCTTTCCTGGAATATTTTTGATGGCAGGAAGGGAAAAAACATTCAAAATGCCCGCATTCAGCAAAAGAATAGTGAACTGAACACCCTGGATTCAAAACGTCAAGCGCTTAGCGATCTGGAATCTACCCACAGTTCGTTTATTAAAAGCCTGCAAATCTTGGAGCTTAAGCAAAACAATCTGGTTTCCGCACAGTTGAATTTTGACCAAACCAATGAATATTTTCGTCTGGGTGTGGTTAGCTCAACCCAGTTCAGGGAATCTCAATTGAACTTAAGTCGGGTCAAGATCAGTTTGATTCAAGCCAAATATAGCGCCTATCTGGATGAGTTAAAAATCTGGCAACTCACTGGACAACTAGAAGAAAAAATGCTAACCGCAAATTAACACAAAGCGGCCCACGACTTCAGTCGTGGGTCACTGCCCACGCACACCCCCAAAACATTCAAGATTTAACCCAAAAACCATCACCGGGCTTCCGACAGCATGGTCAAAGATCAAAAACCATAGCGCAATCCAACACCAGTCCTATATTCCGTCCAAACGGACACAACATGATACAAATAAACCATCTCAGAAAACAATTCGGTAACCTGATCGCGGTGGATGATCTATCTCTGGAAATTCGGGATGGAGAAATTCTGGGCTTTCTGGGTCCTAACGGAGCTGGAAAAACCACTACCATCCGCATGCTCTGCGGACTATTGGAGCATGATAGTGGTCAGATCATTTGGAACAACAATCAAGGCAGATTAGCTGATGTCATTGGTTTTTGTCCTCAGGAGAATATTTTTTGGCCCAGACTTACCTGTCTGGAACAACTGGTTTTTATGGGAATCATGTATGGTATGGACAATGAGCAGGCCACGAATCGAGCTGATGAGCTACTCAATATTCTAGGGCTTGATCCAAAAAAACAGATACTGGCTGAGAAACTTTCCGGCGGGATGAAACGTCGCCTGAATATTGCTCTAGCCCTGATCCACGACCCGCCTGTTCTAGTCTTAGATGAACCTGAAGCAGGACTGGATCCCCAAAGCCGTATTCTGGTCCGTGACCTGATCAAATCTTTGGCAAATAAGAAGACAGTGATCATTACCACTCACAATATGGATGAAGCCGAGCGCTTGACCGATCGTGTCGCTATCGTTGACCAGGGCAAATTGTTAAAGCTGGATACGGTTGAAAACCTGAAACGATCTATTGGTGAGGGTGATATGTTGGAAATATCGCTGGTAGCTCCAATTAAAGAGAGCACAAAGATTCAACAGTTGAAAGGAGAACTTGACCTTATCAGTAAGCAGGTCACTTTTCTGAATGGCAAACTTCAGATTCGATCTAAGGGCATCCTGGAAAAGCTTTCTGAGATTACAACTATCCTGAAACAGAATCACCTTGCGATCGATGAGATCCAGCACCGAAAGAACACTTTGGAGGATGTTTTTATACACTTGACTGGAAGAGGGTTGAGGGAATGATTATTCCAGTGCATGTGATCCCAACGGAAAAAACATGAAGCTAATGGCCTTTCGTGGGATCCTCTTGGTTTGTCCGGTGAAATTTGTTTATTACACATCACTGAGATTGAAATAGGGGAGAGTTGTCTGGGTGAGAATTATTATATACAAAAAGGAATTCAAATTTATTGGAAGGTGTTATATATGAGATACGCTATAATAAAATTAGTGTTACTCTGTCTAATCCCATTTTCCCTATCTAGTTCACTGCAAGCCCAGGATGTCCTGTTCTTTACCATGGGTTCAGATATTTTTAGTGGTGTTGGCGACCAGAACAGTGATGGCTATGATGATATTCTGGTTGTCCGGCCAAACTATTCTAATACATGGTATTTAGAGCTTTACCTGGGTGGATCACCCATGGACACAATTCCTGCGGATACGATAGAATTTGACACCACACTTTATTATAGGATAGACTGGATTTTACCTCTGGGTGACATTAATGGTGATGGTGTAAAAGATTTTGCCATTAATCATAATTTGGATGCCACAGCTTTTTATGCCGGTGGTTGGCCTCCTCAACATGTAGGAACAAAAGAAACCTATTCTGTAAGTTATTATGATGTGGGTGATGTGAATGCAGATGGCTATGATGATTTTATTTCAAAAGGTGTATCTTGGCAGGGTAATACTTTCTACCTGTTTTATGGGAATGCAGACTTTGATCTAGTTCCAGATGATTCTTTGGTTTATCCGACGGAATATTTAAACGCTCAAGGTATTCCTACAGGTGGGCAAGACTTTACGGGTGACGGTATTGATGACTTCATCTTGGTCTACAAATTTAATTCAAGTATGGTTCCAGATAGTCCCTTTGTCTATTTTGATTTTTTTGAAGGCGGAGTTACTTTTGAAATGTTTCCAACATACACTGCTACATACTATGACTCTACGAATGCTGTAGCAGATCATAATTTTGTTGGTGACATGAATGGTGATGGAATTAGTGAATGGGCCCTCTGGCAGCGCCAGACTGATCCGGAGTGGCCGGAATTGGGGGACAGTAATGGAAGCCCTTCCATCCACCTGGGGGGATCCCAATTGAATCAACCAGCCTATTATAAACTTGATTCTCCTCCTGGGGCCACTGAAGTACGACCTTTTTATGCCGGTGATTTCAATGGAGATGGCTATGCCGATGCTTTTGCAGTAGAGAATATTGAATTTGGCAACATATCTATCTTTCTGGGAGGCCCCAATTTTGATCGACACTATGATTTGTTACTTTCTGGAAACTGGACCTGGCAGGAGTGGTTTGGCCGGAGATCGCGCTGGTGCGGTGATGTTAACGGTGACGGCTGTGATGATATCCTCACCGGAGCTGAGTCCTTGGCCGGAGCAATGCCCTATATCTGGATTATTGGCGGTGACTCCACATTGATTACCAATAACTACCCCTATCTGGATAGTTGGACGCCTGAAGACAGCCTACTGATCCATGCTCCTGGTGATACACTGTATTTTACTGCCCAGGGTCATGATATCGATGAGGGTGATTACTGGGCTTATGGCTGGTTTATCAATGGAGAACAGGAAGCTGCCGGTGATGAGGATAGCACCTTCACCCTTTATCTGGATCCAGATCTCTATCACCAGGGAAACCGTTATCAAATTGAATTAGCAGTTGCGGACGAAGAGGGTTATAACCAGAATTTTATTTGGGAATTACAAATTGACAGCACAGTGGGAATAGCCAGGAATCCAGAACTACCCTTAAGTTTTCAACTCTCAGCTTATCCCAACCCCTTTAACAACCAAACTCAAATTGAATTCCAATTACCCCAGAAAGATCATATTCAGTTGAATGTTTATGACTTGAAGGGCCGACTGGTAAGAGTTTTAGCATCAGGTAATTATGAACTAGGAGTCCATAGAATTGGATGGGATACTCTGGATGGGTATGGCAAGCCCATGGTCAGTGGGCTTCATTTTATACGGCTGACTACCAGAACGGGTCAGCATAGAACGATTAAACTATCATATCTCAAATAATGAAGTTTTACACTAACAGGGGGGCAAGGCAATGAAACGCAGTGGATTGATTGTAATCGGGTTCATCATGCTAATTATGGTTCCCGATCTATTAAAGAGCCATACGGTAGGCGATGTACAATTTCCAAAGGTCAGCTTTTTAGATCCTTATTGGGCTTATGAGGCAAGAGATTTATTTTATTACCAGGAACTTCAGGATTTAGGAATTAATCTGTTAGTTACTAAAGGTAAAGACCTCAATCTGGACTCCATTGCTGCTCTACCTGAATCCCTGTGGGTCTGGAATGCTGATCTCGATGGGGCTGTGAAAAAATATGCTTACGGAAAAGAGTTTACACAGAAAATGGATCGCTTAGATGATCCAACTGAGGGTGTTGGTAGATTGTTGGACAATTACGAGTATTATTCAAATCCAAATGAACCAGATGTCCACACGCAAGGTTATCTGGTGCCCCCTAGTTCAGTTGGGAATGAACGTATACATAATGTAAATGCATATTATTTTTTGAAATGTAAAATCCCTGCAGGTTATGATGATACGACAACGGTAATCCGATTTGAGCTAGTAGAGACCAACACTTTGCGGGAGATACCTCAGGAGGAAGATGGGTCGGAGAACCACGGTATTCTTGATGAAGTTCAGGAAGTGACAGATCATGATACACCGGTAAGTTACTCCTTTGAGGTCACCGTTGGAGATTTATCCGGTCTTCCTCCTGACCCCTCTGAATATGTAACCTGGCAATCACCTATTGTCAATGTATCTAAAAAATTTGAATTAAGCCTGAGTGTTTACTGGTATGGTAACATTGAGTTTTGGCTTAAGGGTATCCAGGTAAGAGATTACTATAATAATCGACTAGTTCACAATCCTTCTGCAATTGCAGGTACTCTTCAATCAATATTAAATAACCGCTACAATCTTAACCCCGCCCTGCATTTTGGTTGGTATATTGATGAACCTGATACGACAGAATATGAAGCCTATCACTTGGTTGACTCAATTGGCGGTCTTCTGGGATTACCAGACCATATGCGCTTAAATGGGGCCACCGGAGGTAAAGGACCAAGCCGAATACAAAAGTTTGTTGATAAGATTGAACCTGACCAGTTGCTCTATAATAAATACCCGTTTAAACGACGATCATCCCAACATAATATTTGGGCAGATCAATTGCCTGACACTGCATCAGATACTGATCCAAGCATCTATAATCTTCAAAATGTCTGGGATGAGTGGTATCTAAATTCAATAAAACCAGTTGCTGAAATCTGTTATAGTTCCTCCCCTGTAATCCCATTCTGGATGACCATTCAGACGGTAGGTGAAAAAGTGTTGGATGCCGCTGGTGATAACTTCATATATAGGTTTCGAGATCCGACTACAGCAGAAATTGCTTGTCAGGTTAACCTTGCTTTAGCATACGGTGCTAAGGGCATCATGTATTATCTCTATCCAACTGGAAATTTTGGCAGTTTATATTTAAGCAATGGCCTGGTTAATGTGACAGGTGGTTCTCCAGATACTATAGAGTGGACTGATAGCAATGATTCATTAAGAGTGACAATAATTCCAGCTGAATATGATCATACAGCTAATTATGTCACGAATTACAAGTATGATGCCGTTCAAGATGTCAACGAACAGTTAGATCTGATAGCTCCTGTTATCCTTTCATCGGACTTAATTTGGAAGAATGGGTTCACTCTGATTGAAGAAGAAGATGAAGGTCCTGCAATTGATAACGTAGTAAAAAAATTAACACTCTCCCCTCAATTCACAAAAGCATATATAGAAGTATCCAACCTTGAAAACCTATCCACCGGAGAGAAGTATTTTTGGCTAATAAACCGACGTTGTCTAAGTGATGAACAGCAAACAATACGTTTGGAATTAGAATTTGATGATCCAAGTATTGGCCACTTGCTTACGGATGTATTTGCTGTACAAAATGGTTTACCAATCGAAGATACATATACTTATTTTGATGTTGGAGAAGATCAATTTAATGTAACGCTTGACCCCGGTGAAGGGAAATTGTTTAGAATAGAAAAATCAATTCCCGGCATTATTACAAATGATTTTACAATTGAATCCATGGCCTACTTTGGTACTGATTGTATTATTGAAGCAGGAGCTACTGTCACAATCAAGCCAGGAACCCGGGTAATAGTGAATCGTTCTACCCAAATAGATGTTGAGGGTGAATTAATAATTGATGGAACACCAGATTCGCTCATTGAGTTTGGCGCGTTAACCGACAATCCAAGCTATAACTTTTGGACTGGAATATTTGTGGAAAGTGGGGGTGATCTACTAATCCGAGATGCTAG
>JAYEKW010000119.1 GCA_034716895.1 Candidatus Neomarinimicrobiota bacterium | reverse complement strand
ACCGAATGTGATGCTGATCTTGAATGATTCAGCGCGAGTGATGACCGATAGTGTCGGACAATTCGTCTTTCCAAAAGCACCTCTCGGTGATCTACATCTTAATGTTGATGAAAGCAGCCTACCATCCTATGGATCCCTTTTTAGCCCGGATACTTCAGTTGATTCTACTGGTTTATCCCACAACATTTGGAATTTAACCGTTTTCTCTGGTGATAGTGTCAACCAGGATATTCCATTACAGAAATTAGAACTTTTCAGTGTTCTCAGTAAACAGTCCACCCTTGAGATGAGAACTGAGATGCTCACAGAAGAATTTAGATTACTGGTTTACAAACCTTGGTCTCTGCTCATTCGCATTGGATTCAGATCTGGTTCAGCCACCCTCCAAAGTGAGATCTTTAATGAACTGAGGAATATTGGCGACCTTATGAAGTGGCAGACCCAGATCAATCTTGATATCAATGGTCATACTGATAACCAGCCGGTTTCAGCCGGTAGCGGTTTTAAAGACAACCAGGAGCTTTCAGAATCAAGGGCCATGGCCATTCGTACCTACCTGATGCAGACCATGGGTATCAGTGGCGACCGTATCCGTGCTTTTGGTCATGGTGACACCTTAGCCATGGTTGGTAACAATACTCCTGAAGGTCGTGCTTTGAACCGCCGGGTTGAGCTGGTCTTTTATAACGCAGCTGAAGAAGATTCTGATTATGATCAGCTTGAGTTCATGTATAATATCGATTATTCCGGTGAGATCTCAGTCAGTAACATACGCTTTCATCAGGAACTGCCATTGGGATTTGTCTACAAGACTGGCACAGCAACCCTTGATTCCACCTTTATTGAACCGATTGCACATGGCGTCCAGTCAGATGTTTGGAGCTTTGATGACTGGAATGCTGAAACCCATACTGCCTTTGATATGTCCATGGAGCCAGATGATTTTGATCTGATCCAGAATACTGGTCTGGTCTCAGCTTATCTTGACCTGGTTGATTCAGATGGAAACATCATCGTAACAGACACGCTTGAGACCCAAATTTCCACCCTGGTTGAGGAACTCTCTTTCAATATGATCCTTGAAGGCACCCAGTTTGATGTGGGTTCTGCTGATCTGAAACCATCCGCCTATCCAAGCTTGCAGAAAATGGGTAAATTCCTGGCCTGGCAACCTGATATTACAGTAGTCATTGAAGGTTTTACCGATAGTCGTGGCAGTCTTGAATTCAATATGCTGCTCTCTGAATGGCGGGCAGTCAGTGTGAAAAACTATCTGGTTGAGAACTATAGCGTGAATCCTGATAACATTTTTACCCACGGTCTCGGTCCTCACTATCCTGTGGGTGATAATGAAACCTGGCTTGGCAGAGCAGAGAATCGCCGCGTAGAAGTTTTAGTGAATGCTGAAGTTGGCGAAGCTGCCCTCCTGGAACTGGATGTGATCAAGGAATCCTTAAAACGGATCATTACCATTCCCATTGATCCATTAGAGAGCATGACTCCTGATTCAGCCCTCTCGATCCCCGGCGGACAAGCCTCTACCCTGCTATTTAACATGAGCTACCCAGCCTACGCTGGAGCTGACTCCATGGCAATTACCCTGGTGCTGCCCAATGATCTGGAGTATGTTGATGTAGCCGGTACCCTCAAGACCTGGGGCCATTTACTCTATGAGCGGTCCGTGGAAACAATACCTTCGATTCAGATCTTTGCGCCTGATGGGGTAGTGGGTGAGCGAGAACTATTCCTGAACGTAATGCTCTTCAAGGATGAAGTGCCCTTATCCAGTAATATTGAGCGAGTCCTGAAAGTAAATATCGAAGAACCGGGCCAGCGAGTTGTGAATATTGAAGAGCCAGCTGCACCAGTTGTGAATATTGAAGACCAGGATGAGCCAAACATAAATGTCGACGAAAAGAATGTGCTCGAAGTGAAATCCGAAGAACCTGATGGGTTACCTGATATGTTGAAAGAAAATATTGAAGAACCGGATGTGTCAGATGAATAGACCAATTAAAATTCTAGCCGGTCTCCTCCTAGCCACCGCCATTTTTGCTCAGGTGATTATCCTTGAACCAAAGGACGGTGCGGTCAGCAGGATCAATAAAATTTCAGTGACCATTGCCGGAAAAGCCGGTGCTCCTGCAACTCTTTTTATTAATGGATCTGAAGCTGCCCATGAGATCATCCGAATCGATGGTTTATTGGATTTTTTGAATGTAGAGGCCCCTGCCGGTCCTGTGAATATTAAAGTAGAAGCAGAAGGTGCCAGCGGACGGATATTTACTGCTGAACGCGGAATCCATGTTCTGGGGACGGTTAACCAGATAGTGAATATTTCGGACCCCATTGGATTGGATGCTGATGGACGCAGCACAGGAGAATTTAGATTCGAGATTCAAGATGAGTGGGGTTACAGACTCAATCACATAAATAATGCCAGCATCCGAATTTCCTCAGGTACTATCGTCACCGAAGATCTTGATAAAGAGTCCAGCGGTACTCAGACTATGGGCGAAGAAGGCATCATTAAATTGACAGTTCAGTCCGCATTAGAAGCCACAGAACGGGCTTCTTTGGAGATCACGGTGAGAGGACATACCGAAAGTTTTCCGGTACATTACTCCATTCCTGAAGAGCCTATTCTAGTCGTGGGAGCCGTCAATGCCGGTCTATCCACCTTAGCAAAGGACCAGGATCCCAACAGCTTACCCCATTTTGGCCTGATCAATATCAATAACACCAAGCTGGGTGACCACGCCCTCCTGGGTGGCCGGGCCGCTTTTTATGCCAAGGGAAGCATAAAACCTGGACTGCGTCTGACTGCTTCGCTGGACACGGATCGGGGGTATCTGGATCAACTCTTTGTCGATGTCGACCCTGAGGAATTGTATCCAGTTTTTGGCGATGCAAGTTCCATCAGCTACGATGCCCAGAGTAGATCGAAACTCT
>JAYEKW010000118.1 GCA_034716895.1 Candidatus Neomarinimicrobiota bacterium | reverse complement strand
TAAGTATTAAGTGTATGTTTTTGATTTTCAAAGGTATTTAATTTGGGATAAAACTTTTTAATTGTTTTTTTTTCCATTTCTGAGGTTTCAATGCATATATACTATTAGTGACCTAAATTTTATGATATGAAAAATCAAGAGAATTATTTTTGGGGACTGATTGAGGGAGCTCCTTTTTTGCGGGATTATTTGACGGAAATAGAAAGCAAGATCGAACCAGAGGGGGTTGTTGAGGAGCTTTTGGGTTTTTATCGCGAGGTTGATGTTTTGATTGAGGAGGTTTTGGGGGAGGTTTCTCGTCATTCGTCTTTCGTTTTTCGTTATTCGGAAGAGATCAAGGGAGAAGTTAATAAGTAATATAGTTGTTATGGCTTATAATGGATATGAGGATTTGCGGGTTTGGCAGAAAAGTAAGGCTTTGGCTGTTCAGGTTTTTGTTGTTTTGAAAAACTCGAAAGAGTATAAATTGAAGGAGCAAATGACAAAAGCAGCTTTATCAATTCCATCAAATATTGCTGAAGGATATGAAAGAAAATCGTCAAAAGAGTTTATCAAGTTCTTGGGATATTCAAAGGGATCAGCATCTGAACTTAAAACGCAGATCCAAATCGCCAAAGAAACCGGAATAATAAAAGAAAAAACTGCCAACGAAATAATCAATGAGTTAAACACAATCAACTCCATGATAGCAGGCCTAATAAAATCAAATAAGAAAACCCAGTAAAACTTATTACTTATTCACTTACCACTTCCCGAAAGACGAATAACGAAAGACGAATGACGAAAGACGAAAAAAAAATGAAAAAACTCCTAACAATATTCATAGCAATTTCCCTCACAATAAACACCCACTCTCAAACTCCCCTTTCCCCCGGCGATCTCTCAATAATTTGCGTAAATTCTGATGGGGCGAAGAGTTTTGCGGTGCTTTTCTTCTGCGATGTTGAGGCTGGTACGGTTATTCATTTTACGGATAATGCCTGGATGGATGATGAGCAGCAGTTTCGTGCAACTGAGGGTGTTTTGACTTTTACGGCTGCTGGAGCGATAAGCGCAGGCACCGTGGTTTCTTGTCCTTCAAAGGATGGGGGGAATGGCTTTGTGGAATCAGGGTCTTTTAATCCTGCCGGATCAGGGGATAATCTTATTGTGTACCAGGGATCTTCTGATGATCCGTTTTTTATTTTCGGAATTGGTTGGGCCCGGGGAGCATCGGTGTGGGAGTACTCAACTGTCAGCGCCAGCTATCGGTCGGATGTGCCGATGGGCTTGAGCTTTGAGGATGGAACGGTGGTGGGTTTGGGTACTTCGGATGGGTATGGGGTGTCGGTTATTCCGTTATTCAGTGATTCCGTTATTCGTGAAGAGATGTTTGAATTGCTGTCTGATGGCTCGAACTATGATCGCTCGAATTCTGACGAATTCTTGTGGAGCGATGGCGATTTTTTGATTAAACACGATGTTGTTAATACTTTCGACCAGGCTACACGATACTCTGAGCTTGTAGTTAATAGCAACCTTCAACTCGATCACTCGATCACCGTTCACTCGATCACCATTCAACCCGGAGCTACACTGGAAATACTGCCAGGTGGTTCTTTAACGGTAATCGGACAGTTAATTAACCTGGCCGGCGCTGATGCGCTGATAATCAAGGCGGATGAATCCGGATCGGGAGCCTTGTACTCATCAAGCGAAGGAGTTAATGGCACAGTTGAAGTCTATCTGACCCCAGACCAATGGCATTTTGTGTCATCACCAGTAACAGGCACGCAAACTATATCAGAAGTTTTCGGAACGATAGGCGACCATTTGTACGGAGTATACAATTACGATGAACCAACAGCACAATGGATATCTACCAATCCGAATAACCGAATAACTGAATCACTGAATAACGGCTTCAATGCCTTCTATCAAACAAACGCCAAAACACTAACATTCACAGGCACTCTTAATAATTTCCGTAATCGTAGGTTTTTTACAGTTTCCAGGGGAGCCGGTGGGGGATGGAACCTCATCGGCAACCCTTTTCCCGCCCCAATGTGCTGGTCGCAGTACATGATTCAGGAGAACCTTGAGCATGAGACTATTTACGTTACTACCGGTGGATCAGGTGGTGCTACTCAGTGGGATACCTTTAATGGGATGTCGGGAATCGGAGTACCCGCAAATGATGTTGGCAATGTGGCTGTCGGACAAGCATTTTGGGTGCGGGGTGGTGATGGTGGAGGCAGTGTTGGGGTTGGGTGTTATGCTAAGACTTATGGCGAGAGTAGGTTTAAGGGGGGACTGGCTGAAAAGCGTGGCGACTTCGATGGGAGCCTGAATCTAGAGCGCGGCAAGCTCTTCGATGGGGTGGTCCTGACTGAAGAGCGCTGCAAGCTCAACCCGGTCCTGAATCGAGTTCAGGATGACAGATATTATTCGGGGTGTTGGGGGGCTTCTGTTGTTCGCTTGGGGCTTTTTGATGGTGAAATTGCTGATCAGGTGGCTGTTTGCTTTGATCGTAGGGCTGATGTTGGGTTTGATGGAATGGACTCAGAGAAATACGGATGGGATGGTATTCGAATAACGAATAACGAAAGACGAATGACGTCAAGCGGCATTGCAATCCCAATTGAAGACAAACACTGCATAATAGCCGCTTTCCCCTTTTCTGAAAATGAACAAATAATTCCTTTAAGCATATATAATACTCAAAATTCTACTCCCTCCCTCCAGCTCTTAAGTGGTTCAGAGCTTGGTTATACTTCAATCATCCTTGAAGACCGCCTTCTCGGCATCATGCACGATTTGTCTAACCAGCCTGTGTATGAATTCCACGCCGGGGGCGGTTTTCTTTTTGGGAGGTTCTTTTTGAGGGTTGGTTTTGAGAGTGGGGGTGTTGATGAGGTTTGTGGGGTTGAGGAGAATGGAGAATGGAGGATGGAGAGTGGAGAATGGAGAATGGAGAAG
>JAYEKW010000117.1 GCA_034716895.1 Candidatus Neomarinimicrobiota bacterium | reverse complement strand
GCAATATTCAAATTGATACTGAATACTTAGAGTTGATTGAAGTTATTGATGGAAACATACTCGGTGAATGGGGTGGTGAAGCTCTGCATATCCAGGATGCAACTGAATTCTCTGTCTCGCTATCAGTAGTAGCTGTCGAAGGTACAAGTACATCATTCACAGGAACCACTTCAATATTTACATTATTGCTCCAGATCAAACCTAGCGTTATCATCAATTCAGCGATTGCTGCAGTGGCGATACCGGATATTACTTATTTGAATCCGGCATTAGAATCAATTGGAGTTTCTTCCATCCGGTCAGGGGTGCTAGATGCCGAATAGATTTACCCATCGCGGAATTATCCTTTTCTTATTGACAATTTCACTTTCGGCGGCAGTCATCAGAGTACCACAAGATTTCTCAACAATTCAAGGTGGTATAAACGCTGCCGTTACTCAAATGGACACTGTGCTTGTATCACCGGGTACTTATTACGAACATATAAATTTCTTCAGTAAGGAAATTGTGGTTGGCTCACTATTTATCACAACATTTGATACATCCTACATTACTCAAACTATTATTGATGGATCATCCACAGAAAGGGTAGTAACTTTAAATGGTTCAGAGACTGCTCTCTCAAAACTTTCTGGCTTCACCATCCAAAATGGCTTTACAACAAATTCAGCAGAATACGACGGCGCTGGGAAAGGTGGTGGGGTCTATATCGGCTCAAATGCATCACCTGTACTAGATAACTTAGTAATACAAAACTCTTACGCACAATATGGTGGAGGGGGTGTATACTCACATGGCTTTCCACTCATAATCAATAGCACAATCCGCAACAACCAGACTGGAACTAATGGAGGTGGTATTAATTCACCAAATGGCGTCGTGGATATTAAAAACACAATTATTGCGAGAAATTCTGGCGATCGTGGGGGCGGAATATACTCGACAAGCATAGTAAACATTAATAGGTCTCGAATTAATAATAATGTGGCAACTGAGGCGGGTGGTGGGCTTGCTAATATAGGTAGTTCGATGATGTCGATAATTAATTGTACAATTGCTGCAAATGAGGCTCCCACAAATACTGGTGGTGGTTTATTTGCGCAGAACAGTTCTATCACAAATATTAGCAATTCTATCCTGTTTTTTAACACACAGGAACAAGTAAGCCAGGACAATAATACCATTATCTCAATTGAATATAGTGATTGTGAAAATGGTCAAACAGGATTTGTATCTGCTGGTACAAATACCTTAAACTGGAATCAGGGGAATATTATAGATGATCCATTATTTACTGATAGTGGAAATTCTGATTTTACTTTGCAACAACTTTCACCATGTATCGATACTGGTAATCCTGATATAGATGATGATGGTACATCTTGGGAAACAGACGAAGATGATCAAGATCCAGATGGAACCCGCATGGATATGGGAGCCTATTATTTCTACCATCAGCTCACGACACCCCCAGACACGATATGGACGGCGCTTTTAGGCGGAGTGAATCCAGATCGGGCTTATGATGTTCAACAAACTACAGACGGCGGATCTATTCTTGCTGGGTATACTGAATCATTTGGGTTTGGTGGTCAAGATTTCTGGCTAGTGAAAACCGATCATTTGGGCAATGAGGAGTGGACTAGAACATTTGGTGGGGCGGAGGAAGATAGGGCATCATCAGTTCAACAAACGACAGATGGTGGTTTCATCCTAACAGGCTATACAAGATCTTTTGGAGATATTGAAGGTGATTTTTGGCTCATAAAAACGGATGCTAATGGAAACGAAGAATGGAATCAAACGTTTGGCGGACCTGGTGGTGAGTGGGCTTTTTCTGTTCAACAGACACATGATGGCGGCTATTTAATAGCTGGATACACTGAATCATTTGGTGCTGGAAATCAAGATGGTTGGTTAATAAAAACTAATACTTTAGGTGTCGAGGAGTGGAGCTATACTTATGGAGGGCCGGGTGATGACCGAATCAATTCTGCGAAAGAGATTTTAGGCGGTGGATACATTCTTGGTGGTGCAACTGACAGTTATTCTGGAGGTCCATGGGATGGCTGGCTAATTAAAACTGACCAAAATGGTAACGAAGAGTGGGACTTTCCATATGGTGGTACAGGAAATGAACAGACTTTTCAAGTTGAACAAACCGCTGATGAAGGGTTCATATTCATAGGCTACACAGAATCCTATGGAAGTGGTGGCCAAGATTCATGGCTAGTAAAAACGGATGCCAGTGGAAACGAGGAATGGAATCGAACCTTTGGAAATACTGCAGGAAATTATGGTTACGATGTGAGGCAAACAATTGATGGCGGCTTTATAGTCTCAGGTGCTGATGAATCAGAGGATGGATCTAGCTATTGGGATTTTTCAGTCAGAAAGACAGATAGTGTGGGTTTGATTGAATGGGAGCAAATATTTGGTGGTATTTATGGAGACTGGGGTCAATCAATTGAACAAACATCCGATGCAGGTTACATGGCTGCAGGCTACTCCAATTCATTTGGAAATGGTCAAGATGATTTCTGGCTCCTACGAATGGAAGGTGATCAATCCGCCGTGCATATTTCTTCACCCTCATATAATTTTGCAATCTCCGAAAATGATACGTTAGCAATCGAATGGAATTCAAGTAATAGTTTAGATGCAGACATATTCTTTTCATTTAATCCGCAATCTACTTTCGTACAAGTTGGTGAGGCATCAGCAAGTACCGGTTTTTACAGTTTTGAATTGCCACCGGGAGTTTCAGACAGTGCTCGTGTAAAATTAATCGTGAATGATGGCCTAGGTAGCCAAGCTGAAGGGTATTCTCCATTTTTTAAAATTACATACTCGGGTCCGGTTTGGCATATTTCAACAAATGGATCTGATGAGAATGGTGATGGCTCAATGGAGAATCCATATGCATCCATTCAATTCGGAATTGATGCGTCTCAAAGCGGCGATACAGTATTAGTTCAACCGGGGACATATATTGAGAATATAAATTATAATGGTAAGACTCTGGTAATTGGGTCTTTAACACTATCCACAGATAATAGTGATTACATAGGCTCAACAATTATTGATGGTAACCAAAATGGCAGTGTGGCAACAATAACAGGTGTCAGTGATACATTAGCGGAATTGAATGGTTTCACATTAACCAATGGACTCCATTCAGGGGGAGGGATATTTTGTGAGAATGCTAACCCACTTTTAATGAACTTAGTAATTACAGACAATACCGCCCCAATGAGTACGGGGGGTGGTATATTTCTTCAACATGCCAGCCCTACTATAACAAATGTAGTAGTCGCAAATAATACGGCTTATGATAATAATCGTGCAGATGGTGGTGGAATACAATGCGGAGTTGATTCTTACCCTAGTTTGACCAATGTAACAATTTATAGAAATTCTTGTGATCGATATGGTGGTGGAATCAATTTCCAAGGAGGAGTAGATACTTTAATAATCTGTAAGAATATCAATGTATTTGATAATACTGCACCTATTGGTGGTGGTATTTATTGGGAAAGTGCAGAAAACATTCATCTTATTAATTCAAATATATGTAGTAACAGTGGCGATGGTATTTATGTCCATTATGGGACACCAGTAATTATTAACTCAATAATTACTGATAATACAGGGTATGGAGTTTATGGAGCTGGAAGTTTATTGATTTCATATTCAGATGTCTGGAATAATGGAAGTGGAAATTATAATGATTGTGATCCTGGTCTAAGCTGCATTGAACAGAACCCAATATTTATTGATCCTGCAAATGGAGATTATCATCTCGAATCTACATCTCCATGTATCGATTTAGGGGATCCTGATCTAGATAATGATGGCGATCCCTGGGGTATTGATATCGATGATCAAGATCCAGATGGTACTCGCATGGATATGGGTGCTCTCTATTTTGATCAAACAGTAACTTATGAGGGACCTATTTGGCATGTTTCTACCGAGGGATCGGATGAATCAGGTAACGGTACTGAGGCATTCCCTTTTGCTTCAATTCAATTTGGGATTGGTGCATCATATGATGGCGATACTGTGCTGGTGTATCCTGGGACATATCCCGAAAGCATAAATAATATTCATGGAAAGAATATAGTCATTGGATCATTATTTTTGACAACAGGTGATACCTCTAACATTGAATCAACCATTATTGATGGTGGTGAAAATCCTCATACAGTAGAATTTAACAATTCAGAAGATAGCACGACAACGCTTATCGGTTTTACAGTTTTAAACGGGGCAACTCAGGGAATATTTTGTGAGAATTCTAGCCCAACAATAAGTAATTGTATTGTAAGTCAAACATTAACACACTCTCGCAGAGGTATCTGGTGTTTGGGATCCAGCCCACGTATTGACAATGTTGCTGTAATTGGCAATCATGACATAGGCATATGGATTGGATATGAATCACACCCCTTAATTACAAATTCAACTAGTTCAAACAATGGCGGTGGAGGCATTCATTGTACACAGTACTCGAATCCAACACTGATCGATGTGATTAGTGAAGGAAATAATGATGTCGCTGCAGGTGGTGGTTTTTTTGCCGATGCATGGTGCAATCCTATCTTAAAGAGAGTGACGATTAGAAATAATCAAGCGGGTTACAACGGAGGTGGAGGTGTTTATGTAGGGCATGATTCAAATGTCACATTGGATAGTGTATTGATCACCGGTAATTCTGCTACTGATGGTGGAGGAGCAATCCGAGTTGTCGGGAATGCTACACTTACAGCTACCCGATCTGAAGTAAGTAATAATAGCTCAAATTATAATGCTGGGAGTTATTTTGGTGAAGACGGCTCAACGACATCATTCGACCACTGTACTGTTTATGGTGGTGGAATATATCTCCAGGGGTATTATAGTAACACTACTTCTGCAACCTTCACAAATTCAATCATTTGGGAATGCTCGGTTTTTGCTGAACAGTACGCAGAATTTGGTATTTCATTCTCAGATATCCAAAACGGCTGGGATGGAACTGGAAATCTTGATTTAGACCCACTATTTATCGATGCCCTGAATGGTAATTTTCACTTGAGTGAAGACTCCCCGTGCATTGACACGGGCAATCCAACTTCACCCCTTGAACCCGATGGTTCTATTGCGGATTTAGGAGCTTATTATTTTGATCAAACATCAAATTCTCCCCAAATCTCAATTTCTGCGGATTCGCTTGTTTTTCTAGTTAATACAGATTTGGGCTTTGAGGAATCACAATGTCTTAATATATCCAACACTGGTATGGGTGCTTTGGAGGTATCCATTTTCATTACCTCAGAAATGATCACTGATATAGATGGCAATATCTACCGAACAGTTCAGATAGGTGATCAAATTTGGATGGCAGAGAACTTAAAGGTGACTCATTTTAATGATGGTTCTGTGATTCCATATAGTTCTACGATTGAAGATTGGAATAGTACTTCAGAGGGTGCGTATTGTTTCTATAATTTCAATGCCTCAAGCGAGTCAGAAACATATGGTGGACTGTATAATTGGCATGCAATTTCAGATTCCCGTGGTGTCTCGCCAGATGGCTGGCACGTTCCTACAGATGAGGAGTGGATGGAACTTGAAATGGAATTGGGTATGGACCAGAGTGAAGCAGAAGATTTTGGTTGGCGTGGCACAAATCAGGCGAGTATGCTTGCTGGCAATTCGGAACTCTGGAATAATGGTGATCTGATACAAGATGCAGAATTTGGTAGCTCCGATTTTACAGCGTTGCCAAGTGGATTCCGCAACGATGGAGGAGGAGATCCATTTAGTAGTTTAGGTACCATTGCATACTTTTGGTCTAACAGCGAGTGGGGTTCGGAAATTGATCATTCAGCCATGAGACTTATACAAAATAATGAATCAAGGGTAGCTAGGAACGGTGCTCTTAGAGGCCTTGGCTTCGCGATTCGTTGCCTTAAGGATATATCTATTAATCAATCTACTTGGCTGGACATTACACCAAATACATTCACTATCCCAACTGGTGAGAACGTTGAATTGATCATTGCAGTAAATGCTGAAGGGCTGGAATTAGGTGATTATTCAGATGTGATTACTCTAGTTAGTAATGATTCATCTAATGAAACGTTAAGCATTCCCATAACTTTAGAGGTAATTGATCAGAATATATGGCATGTCTCTATTGAAGGTTCGGATGAAACTGGAAATGGGTCATTGGACTTACCTTTTGCTACAATTCAGAGGGGAGTGAATCAAGCAAGTCAAAATGATACAATCTTAATCGGTAGTGGTACATATACCGAACCTATCAATATAAACACTAAAAGTTTGTATCTACGTGGTATAAATAGTACGGAAACAATTATTGCTGCTAATTATGTTTATAGCCGGAGCTATTTGCTAAGTCAGACTGTTTCCTTCCAGGACATAAGGTTTGAGTCGAATAGCGCTGGTAATGACTATATGCTTTGGGGTGAGTGCACAGGCTGTTCAGGGGAAGACTCAGTTCAGATAAGTTTTACGGATATAATTGCTGATGGATCTAATGAAAAAGGCTTTTTGCTAACCGGTGAGCGAACAAAGTTATTTGTTTCAAATTCTCAGTTTTACAGATTTGAGGATTCACCAGGAAATGGTGCTGTCTTCAATCTAAGTATGAGCTCCGCTGAAATCGAGCACTCCGTCTTTTTAGATAATCATGTAAGCGGAAATGGGCAAGTAGTATATGCTACTTCAGGTAGTTCTGTTAAAATCAATTTCTCTAGTTTATCTGGGAATGGGATAAATCCAGGAAGTATAGCTCTCAATGATGGGTCTGATCTAGTATTGTCAAATTCTATCCTCTGGGGAACCCCAAACTTTCAGATTGTGATTCTGGATGATGGTGCAGTATCGTCCGCAAATATCTCCTATTGTGACATAGCTAATGGACAGTTTGGTATTGAAGATCAATCTGGAACATTAGATCTAATTTGGGGGGATGGAAATATAAATATCTTACCTGAATTTGTTTCAGAAACTAATCTAGCACTCCAGCCATCCTCTCCTTGTATTGATGGTGGAGACCCTGACGAGGACACCGATGGTGATACTTGGGAAATTGATATCGATGACCGAGATCCCGATGGTACGCGGTTTGATATAGGAGCATTCTATTATGATCAAACTGATTCATTATCTCCTTCAGTAACTCTAAACTTTCCTGAGATTACGGAAGTCCCCCATAACGGTGATACACTACTCGTAACATGGGAGGCATCAGACAACGTCGGCTTGGATTGGGCAAAACTGTGGTTCTCTTCAGACGGAGGAGAATCTTTTATACTCAGCGATAGTCTTAATGCTAACGTGGGTCAAGTGGAGTGGATTGCACCAGATGTCATCTCCAATTCCTGTATACTGGCAATCTGGGTGAGTGATCAGGCAGGGAATGTGAGCGCCGATACACTTGATTCTACTTTTCCAATTGATGATGGAACGCTACCGATCATTACAGTTTTGACACCAACTGTATCATCCACAATTTCTGAAGGAGATACTTTATTCGTTTCGTGGGAGGCTTCCGACAATGTTGGAATAGAGTGGTTTGACCTGTACTATTATAATAGCCCTTCATCACCTGAGACCAGTTGCTTCAATATCCCTGCCTCAGAGAGATCCTTCGCTTTTGAAATTCCTCGTCCTGGTGTTTCAGATAGTGCTCAAATCAGGATAGAAGTAATGGATCTAGCTGCCAATATAAACAATGATTATAGTGAATATTTCTCCATCACTGACAACACAAGCCCTCAAATATCCATACTCAATCCCATCGCTGAGCAGAGTTATGCACTTGCTATGGTACTGCCAATCACACTGTACAATTATGATAATGTGGGTGTAACATCGATTGACCTTAATTATTCCACTGATGGAGGCAATAACTGGCTTTCAATTGCTCAAAGCATAGTCCCAGAATCTGATACGCTAAGCTATGAATGGATGATTCCCAATATCCCTGGAACATGTCTGATTCAAGCGATAGCTCACGATGCTGTAGGTTTAGAGATGATATCGATAAGTGATCAATTCTCAGTCATTATCGAGTATCCAAGGGTCCAGAGTTATTCAAATCGTATTTGGGCAATCAGTGATATTTCATTGCAATTTACGCAGACCATGGTTGAAGATGAGCTAATGAATGGCATTCAGGTAATCAGCAATTTAGATCATGATTATGAGTTGGAGATAATCGAGGACGGAGTATGGTATATACTTTCCCCCGTCGATGGTTATCTGTCCCTGGATACTTTGAGCATTATTCTGAACGCTGACATTCTCACAAATATCTACGGGTACGGTTTGGACGGTAATAGGAATGGGGTGTTCGAAGGATCTCCAATAGATGATGATACACTATTGGTTGATATAATTGGAGCGGGTAACTTTGTTGAACCGCTGGGGGTGTATGATTTTGATGATTTTAATCATTTTGTAACAGCCTGGCATTCAGATAACTATCAATATGAGTTAGCTCCAAATCAACACACCATCCCTCATATTAGTATTCAGCCAGACTCAATATTTAATATCTATGATTTAGCCACTTTCGCATCCATGTGGAATTGGTCAGTTGGTATAAATCCAATATCACCACAAATAGGTGGCTACGACATTGTAAATATGGCAGCAGAACAGGATGGAAACTACTTATCAGTGAATCTTGAAAGCGCTGATTACATTTCCTCTCAAACTATTGTAAAGTATGATCCGAGTATAGTCTCTGTCAGTGTATCAGATCCGGGATTAGCAAAAGTATCAACAAGTTCAATGGTGCTCGTTGATGCCAATCCTGATAGCGGATACATTACTATTACCAGTAGTCAGCTCTCCGGGAAAAATGAAGATCAACTGAATCTGGCACTAATGCCCAAGACAAAGCAGCAATACTCCATCGAAGTGGCCATCCAGGGCTCGGATGAAGTGGGTAACGTTACACAGAAACGAACATCTATTGATTTGGTCCCGATTCCAACCACTTTCAGTTTAAGTCAGAATTACCCGAATCCATTTAACGCGAGTACGATGATAGAGTATGGTCTACCAATGAATACTGAACTCAATATCTCCATATTCGATATCAGGGGTCGCTTTGTAAGAGAAATGCATTCAGGCTCTCAGCAGGCTGGGTATCATGCGATTCAATGGAATGGTATGGATGAAAATGGGCAAGGTGTTGCGTCTGGTCTGTATTTTGTCGTACTGAATACTCCTGAGTACCGGGTTGCAAAGAAGGCTTTGATCTTGAAGTAGTGGGCTTTCTGCCAAGACATTCAAAGAAAAGTGCAACTCATATCTGATCAAATTCTCAGAAAACCAACCAAGCATTTTCAGGAAACCTGATTATTGTTAACCATAATCCTTTCGCTTTGAAAGAATAGTTATGATTACTGCTACTGGATGAGTCATTTCAAATTTTAGTTAACAACCCCCCAAACAATCTCCACAGTATCACTAGAATGAATATCCTCGGGCTCAATATCCGGCATGGAGGGTGCCTTTGCCAATGACTTTGAAAATCTTGGCGGTGGATATATTGTCATCGGTCAGGATTGTGATGAGGCTGGTGTTCCCAAACAATCATTTATTGAGGAACTTAGAGAACTTCTGATAAAACATGAAAAAGCACGCATATTTCATGAGGGCGTACAAAAGTTGCATTTCTTTATGAAATATGCTGGATAGAGTTTGATGAAAATTATTTGCTTTAGTATTGTTCAACCCCGCTGGGGTTACAATTATTGTGGTTCATTTACCACGGGTTACACCCGTGGCTATTCTTGTTTTTCCCTTTCAGGGAATTTAATCCAGGTTAGAATTGGAATTTGCTACCTACCTTGATTGCAGAGAAAGAATTTTATTCCTGTTAATCGAAGAACAATATTCGGTATAGGTACGCATTATGACGATGAGCCAAAATTATAAAAAATAGTCTCCCGGTTTGCGAAAAGCGAAGACGATTATCATTGGCATTATTATGCCCCACAAGTAAACTAAACCCGCTTTAGAAAGTCTATTAGACGATAACTGCAAAAACACAGGTAGGTACAAATGAATTTTTCCTGGAACATGTTTCTGGATCTCGGTGTCATTTCAATTGCGTTACTCCTGGCTACGTTTATTCGGTCCAAGGTCAAGTTTTTTCAGAAGTATCTCATACCCAACGCCTTGACTGCCGGATTCATCCTTCTGCCTTTTTACAATTTTGTCGCCACCTCTGTCGGCATGTCTGAAATCGGACTGGGAGCCATCGTTTATCACCTCCTGAGTATTTCATTTATTGCCATGAGTCTCAGAAAACCGGCGTATACCAAACGCAAGGGCGATAAAAGTGTTTTCGGAACTTCAGTGTCCATCATTTCCCAATATTCACTTCAGTCTTTAATTGGCTTACTACTGACCTTCATGTTTATGAATACCATCATGCAGGAACTCTACCCTGCATTTGGATTTTTCATGCCTCTCGGATTTGCTTTAGGACCAGGCCAAGCATACGCTATTGGTGAAGGCTGGGTTGACATGGGCTTTAAGGGTGCCCCGGATATTGGGTTGACCTTCGCTGCCGTGGGTTATATGTGGGCTTCTTTTGGTGGGGTTATCCTGATTAATATGGGGATTAAACGTGGCTGGTTGAATAAAGATCAAGTAGAGAAGATCAAAGCAAAACGATTTCGCTCTGGGGTCATGGGCCGTAAGGATAAACTTCAAGTTGGCTCTCGTCTCACAACAGAATCTGAAGCCATTGATTCTGCCAGTTACAATATGGCAGTAGTTCTCGTGGTTTACCTCTTTACTTTCCTGATGCTAAAAGGTCTGGGTATTCTCCTGGGTTTTGCTGGAAATATTGGCAATGATCTGGCTGTTAACCTCTGGGGTATCAGCTTTGTGTTTGCCGCTATGGTCGCCCTGATTGTAAAGAAAATCATGATCAAACTGAAGCTGGAACACACATTGGATAACGGTGCTTTGACACGCATTGCTGGAAACAGTGTGGATATCATGGTGGCCGCAGCCGTAGGAGCTATATCACTTACTGTTGTGGTTCAGTTCTGGCTGCCCATTCTGGTTGTTTCTGTAACAGGCGGGATCGTGACTTTTATATCTGTGATTTGGATTAGTTCGAGAATTTTTGACAATTATCAATTTCATCGTGCCCTGATTATTTATGGTGCCAGTACAGGAACGATGCCCACTGGTCTCGCCTTGTTACGGGTTGTCGATCCAGATTTTGAGACCCCCGTAGCCACGGACTATATGTATTCAGCAGCCCTGACCTTCTTTTTTGTGATCCCCTTTATCCTCTCCATCAACTTACCGGCCTATAGCATAACAAAAAACAATCCCATGTTATTCTGGGCGGCAGTGGGTGTGGGTCTGGCCTACTTGGTCTTTGTCTTGATTTCACACAAACTGGTGGCTGGCAAACGCGCTTTTGGTCAGCTTGGAAAATTGTGGTTTGAAAATAAATAGGGTTCTTCCCTTAAATGCGTACCTGGAGACGAGGACATTAGGGATATAAGGGTTATAAAGGCTGTGTGAGAATAGGGACAACGCTTACCCCATGCTTCAGCTTGGGGGTATGATATCCTACTGTTTCCTTGGGCTTTCGCCCAGTATTGTTGGGCTAAAGCCCTCCTTTTTAAGGTTTTTATAACCCCCAGGCTGAAGCCTGGGGGTTGTATCAATAGTAACAGTACTATACGTAGATAACTAAAGCTAATATTGACGAAACCGCTAGAAGTATCTGAGAATTCATGAAATGTGCCCTAAAACCAATAAATACAACCACATATAATGAACAAGCCTAAATTCATATATATCAACACTTTGCGTCTCTGCGCGCTTTGCGAGAGGCGCTTTTTGCGAGGCCGTCAATATTAGCAAGCAATTATTCCGGCGCAATGAAGTTTTTACACAGCCTCTATAACCCTTATACCTTTATACCTTTTTACCCCAGAATATTTTATTGGCCCCAATCTCAATGATTGTATCCAGGTATGCATTATTATGATGAACCATATTTATTTAATGATCCTGTCGCAACCCGTAATTGCTTTTCCCTGTCACCACCTTTATCTTCGCGAGCGTTTATTTTAAAAACTCTAGGAGATCACATACATGCGCTTTTTACTTATTGAAGATCAAAAAGATGTCCGCAATCTTATGCAGGCATTTTTAGGTGAATTTGGGACTTGTGATATGGCCGAGGACGGTATCGAAGGATTGACTTCCGTTTTAAAGTCTTTTGAAGAAAAAACGCCCTATGATGCGATCTTTCTGGATATTATGATGCCCAAACTGGAAGGACAGCAGGTTCTGCAAAAAATCCGTGAACTGGAAGAGTCTAAAGATGTTAGTCCACAGGAAAACGTCAAGATCATTATGGCCTCCGCTCTGGGCGATAGTGAAAACGTTATGGAGGCATTTAAATCCCAGGCAGATGCCTATCTGGTGAAACCAATCCTGAAGGACAAGCTGATTAGCACCATGAAAAAAGC
>JAYEKW010000116.1 GCA_034716895.1 Candidatus Neomarinimicrobiota bacterium | reverse complement strand
ATAGATTTTTTGTGGATCTGATTTCTCCAGCTTGATAATTGTCCACAAAAAATCTATCAGGTGGTGAAAGTTTCATTGTGAGTCTGACACTTGCTTTAGGGCTATCAAAAATGGCGAGTCGGAAAGTTAGAGTAGATTCGCTCTTTCTAGATGAAGGCTTTGGTACATTGGATGAAGAGACCCTGGAAACGGCATTGGAAACCTTATCTAGTTTGCACCAGGACGGGAAGTTAATTGGCATTATCTCGCATATTCCTGCGTTAAAGGAAAGAATAAGCACACAGATCAGTATTGACCCTATCTCTGGTGGAAAAAGTGTTATTGCTGGTCCGGGATGTTGTAGAGTTTAGATGATGATAATGAGTGGGAAACGGTATCATTCAGTTCACCTACCGATCGATTCAAATGAGAATATCACACCGAAGGTGGAGAAAAAAACTTCGGTGAAAATTCTTGGATTGATGAGTCCGTCGAGATCCAGGGGAATCAATTTTACTGGCAGATGATGACGATAATATCAGGAGGGTGACTTGCGCCATCCTGAGCAGCAAGGGTTGCCACGTTGAAGAGGCTTCAGATGGCATACAGGCGCTTTCACGTTTTGAAGCCAACCCCAAAGGATTCGACCTTATTGTGACTGATTTATCCATGCCGAACATGACAGGAACTGAATTGGCGATTGAAATCAGAAAATTGGATTCCAGCATTCCAATTATTCTTTCAACCGGTCATCTTGAAACTGGGGAGCAAGATGAATATAGAGAATCCGGGATTAGTGATAGGATCAAAAAACCCTGGACGATTGACCAATGCAAAGATCAACGAATTCAAAATCTAATCTTACTTCATCTTGATTGATTGTGTGTGCCCGCTTTGTCGTATAAAGAATGGCATAAAGGAAAAATGATGTCGGATCTAAAGGCTATCGAGCCATCGCAAAGATCTGCTGGGGAATATTCTCTAGACTTGTGATCTTATCTACCCCACCCATTTCAATGGCCACTTTTGGCATCCCGAATACGATGCAGCTTTTTTCATCCTGGGCGATGGTTTGTGCACCACTATTCTTCATCTCCAAAAGTCCAGAGGCTCCATCCTTCCCCATTCCTGTCATGATCACACCAATCGCATTAGAGCCTGCATACTTTGCCGTGGATTTGAACAAAATATCAGCTGAGGGGCGATGTCGACTGACCAGCGGACCTTTTTTCACTTGTACAAAATATTGAGCCCCCGAACGATTTAACAGCATATGAAAATTCCCCGGTGCAATCAGGGCTCGACCTGGATATACCTGATCCCCATTTTCCGCTTCCTTTATCTCCAGATCACAGAGCGAGTTGAGTCGGTCTGCAAATGCCCGTGTAAAATGCTCTGGCATGTGCTGTACAATCACAATACCCGGTGAATTTGCCGGCATTGATTGTAACACCTGTTGAAGTGCCTGAGTCCCGCCTGTGGATGCGCCAATGGCAATGACTTTATTGGTTGTTTTGGTCATGGCGTACTTTTGCTTTTTAGCCACAGGTAGAACAGCCGTTTGGGATGGTTTTTTTACAACCACCTTTGCGGCTGCCTTAATTTTATCGATAAGTTCGATGGACATATCACCTACAGAATACGCTTCACCTGGTTTTGAGAGGACATCAACGGCGCCAGCCTCCATGGCTTCCAGAACCAATTTCCCACCTGCAACTGTCAATGATGATACAACGATGACCGGCAGTGGATAATGATGCATCAACTTCTTAAGAAAGGTAATGCCGTCCATGCGTGGCATTTCAATGTCCAGGGTTATCACATCGGGTTTTAGCTGAATGATCTTATCCCTGGCGATATACGGGTTGGGGGCAGTTCCCACTATTTCAATCTGACTATCCCGCGACAATTCCTTGGTGAATATCTGCCGAACGACCGCCGAATCATCAACAATCAGCACCCGAATACTTTTCATAAATTAATCCTATCCAACTGGCAAATTAAGAATGCTAATATTATCATCGTGCAGCAACTTCATAAGTCACTGAGATGCTGACATTCCCACCCATTGATATTTTATACACTAGCACTTGCTAATCAATTCTAACATAGAGGATTGCTGGATATTCATCAACAATAAACCCCAGGGAGCCCTCTTTATTCAGCAGGCTGGACCACTCCGATGAATCGATGTTTTGGATCTCAGGCACTGACAGGTTAAATACCTTGTCATGGCCCTCCAGCTCGGTTAGCAACTGCCCACAGATAATATTTAGCATTTCCTTCAAAGCATCCCCTGCTAATTCTTGTACCTGGTCATCCTCGGGATCAATTCCTAACACATTGGCCGCGATCTCCGGACACATTTCGTTGGGAACGGTCAGCATGACCTGCCCAGTTCGTGCTCCGCTAAAGTCCATCTTAGCCCTGACATGATTTGTACTGCTATTTGTTAACTCGCTTGTGTCCACGAGCTCACCAAACATGAAGGCCAGATTCTCAAAAACATCACAGAATACATTTTCTAGTAGTACTATGCGCTCAACTTCCATTTTTCTCTCCCATGACCTCATCCACCGCCTCTCGTATCTGTTCCGGGGTAAATGGTTTTCGAATGTAGGCACTCACTCCCTGTGCTTTCAGTTCATCTATCCGGGTAGAGCTGCCTTCCGTGGAGACGATAATGACTGGAATAGTGGCCAATAATCCATCTTCAGACATCTTCTTCACCATCTCGATCCCACCCATAACCGGCATATTTATATCAGCCAAAACCAGGTCCACCCATTCTGATTCAACAATTTCCAGGGCGATCTTCCCATCCGGGGCATTAAAAAGCTCACCCATGTCCACACCGGAAATGGTCAACGCCTTTTTGATGACTGCGCGTACTATCGCCGAATCATCAACTATGAGGATATTGTAGGCCATACTGTTTAATCCTATTCATTTCAGTTAAGCAATTCTGTATAGATCACTTAGTTCATTCACTTTGATCATTGTTTCGAAAGCACAGGCTTCGATGATTTGATTATTAATCGGTAGTTTTTCTAAAATTTTATCAGAGATCCGATAGGCCAACCCATCCTGGCCAGTGCCGATCCCACTCATCATTGAAACACTATCTGCGATATGTACCAGATTCAAAACTAAGGATTCTGCCCCAAAATTCTGTGGAGCATGATGCCATCTGGCGGTATTGATTATAGCACTGGGGAAATTCCATTTTTCAAATAGAAGGGCCCCGATCTCGGCATGGTCAATACCTAATACTTGGCGCTCAGCTTCATCAAAGGTAACCCCTTGCTCTTCAACTAATTCAAGAATGGGGCCAGTATCCACTTCAATAAAAGTTCCCATAATTATTTTACCGATATCATGCAACAAGCCTGCAGTAAAAGCATCTTCTGGTATTTGTAGCCCCAGTAAGCCGGCCAATTGTTCGGTTCCAATGGCAACTGCAATGGAGTGTTTCCATAATTCACCTGCCGGAAGATCATAGCCCTTTATCTGTCCCTGCATCACAGGACCAACAGCGGCGGTCATAACCAACTCACCCATCCGCTTGGTTCCTAAACGGGAGACACACTGGCGGATATTATCCGCCTGTGTTCGAAATCCGAAATAAGCTGAATTTGCCAGACGTAGAAGATTGGCCGTCATCCCCGGATCATATTTTAGCACATCAGCAAGCTCTCTGAAATCCACATCCGGGTCAGCCAATAGCTGGCGTAATTTATCCACCACAACGGGCATGGCTGGGATTGAGCCTAGTTGGTCTATTATCTGGTCGCGTCGACTCATAGTTCCAATTCCTCGCCTTTGTTTTTGATGGTCGTTCTTCCAGTATCCATATAGAGCATCAAAGTACGGGATTTAGAGCCCCCAACATCATCAGCTGCGATCATGAGATTGTTTTTCCAGAGAATTTTTCTGGTAACGGCGTAATTTCTTTCACCAATTCGGAACATACGCTTCGGATCAAGGAGACTGGCCCCACCAGCGACTTTGACAATTAATCGATCCGGCTCAGCACCCTTATCATACACTGCCTGCAGCATTTTTATTATACCTGTATCAACAAACATATACGGTTTATTTTGAGACTTTTCAGGATACATTTTTGATAATGGCAACATGCAGTGGATCAGCGCACCAACACGGGCTACGGGGTCATACATGGTTACACCAATACATGACCCCAGTGAATAAGTGATCAATATATCATCACTTTTGTCAGATACGACCAGATCTGATATGCCAACGGTCAGCATTCTATTGGTGTCTTTCAGTACAGTTTAAGTAGGTCATGTACAACTCATTAGTGTGGGATTGGCACATCATCAAAACTCTTCTTTTATATAGACCGATGGGCTAACAGTTGTAAATTTCGTATTTAACCCAGTCAGACTCTCCGCAGTACCCACAATGAGATAGCCGCCCGGTTTTAGCAGTCGATAAAATTCGTTTACCAAGCCCGACCGCACCTTATTGTCAAAATAGATCATCACATTGCAACAGAACACGAAGTCGAAGGGTCCTTTCATTGGAAAGGGTGGTTTTGCTAAGTTCAGTCTTTTGAAAGTGATCAATTCTTTTATTGGCGCTTTAACCTCAAAATTAGCCACACCATTCTGTCGTCGTGTAAAATAACGGTTTCGTAATTTGGCAGGTACAGTTTTCAGGTTCTTTTCATTATAAACCCCCTGTTTACTATGACTCAAAACCTGAGTTGATATATCTGTAGCTAGAATTTTGAGATCGGTAGCATCGATACCTTTGATCTCGGATAATTTCATAGCCATGGCATACGGCTCCTGACCTGTGGAGCAGGCTGCTGACCAGAATCTGAATTTCTTTTGTCCTTGGGCGACCCACCCGCTAGTTGCATCTGAGAGCACATCGAAGTGTTCAGATTCTCGAAAAAAATGGGTTACATTGGTGGAGATTACATCTAATAGCTGAACCAACTCATCCCCACTGGTGTCAGAATCTAAGAAATCATAATAGTCCCTGAATTGATCTATTTCCAGTGATTTCATTCTTGTTCGAACCCGAGCAGTTACCAGCGCTTTTTTGCTATCGTTCAAGACAATCCCTACGTTGTCATAAACGATCCTGGTGATTTTCCTAAAAGTTGAGTTATCTATTTCCATTTTCTAAGGCTACTTTTCTCTTTAAATGATGTTCACCAGGTAGGTTTGGATTATAACAGGTAATGACTCCTTCGGTATATTCAGATTGATCAATACTCTGAACCCGTTCATATTGGATAGATTAAAAAAAATCATTTCATAACCGTTGCCCTGACATACCAGGATCACTTGACGTGAATACATCAAATCCAGCTCCCAACAGCGAGACTCTATGTATTTTCCCACTCTGGGCAATATTAGCGATAATCTCTTCAACAGCATCCATCTCACCCTGCAGCATGGAATACTGGATACTTTGCTGAATCAGGTCAGATGTGTGCTTAATATCATCTATCTTGACCTGCAGGTCAAGATTCTTCTGATGTTGAATTAGCATATAAAATGAACTCCCCAGCAATAAGCATATTGTTAAGAATATTGCTGCCGGTATTTTTTTTCACCAATTGATAATTTTTTTTACTTAGTATCGGTTTCATAATTGAAACTCCTGCATTTCTGAGCGGCATTCACAGTCATTTCGTTATGGCTTTCAACCTGATCCTGTAATTACTGCTCCCCGCTATTTCAAAATATCTGCTCATACTTTCAATCATCTTTTCGGTAAATCGATGGTTGAACAATTTTAAGATCCGTATTGATCCCTGACAAGCTTTCAGAATGACCGACAATTAAGTATCCGCCTGGCCGTAATAGGCGTGAAATTTCATTAACCAGCTCCTCTCGAACTGTTTTATCAAAATAAATCATGACATTGCAACAAAAGACAATATCGATGGGACCGCGCATTGGAAAGGGCTGCTTAGACAGGTTGAGACGTTTAAATGTCATCAATTCTTTGAGTCTGTCTTTAACAGTATACGTTTCCATTCCAGCTTCAATAGTACGATTAAAATAAAGCTTAAGCTGTTTCGGTGAGACAGTTTTCAAACTCTTTTTTGGGTAGACTCCGCTCAGGCTGTGAGCCAGTACTCTGGTTGATATATCAGTGGCCAGAATTTTTAAATCTGCATTTACAATTCGTGGAATATCCAACAATGTCATTGCCAGGGAATAGGGTTCCTCGCCGGTTGAGCAGGCTGCGGACCATAAGCGGAAGCGTTTCTGACCCTGCGACAGCCAATCCGGAATAATCTGGCTCACAAAATCATAGTGATCGGATTCACGGAAAAAACTGGTAACATTTGTGGAAATAACATCCAGTAGTTGCACCAGTTCATCCCCACTATCATCCTGGTCAAGATAATCAAGATATGAACGGTGGTCTGGCATCTGTAAAGCAGTTATTCGTTTACCGATCCGGGCCGAAACCAGGGCGCGCTTGTTATCATTCAGCGCGATACCGCTTACGTTATAAACTAATTCACAGATTTTCTTGAATGTTCTATTATCCATTGTTTTCCTGTTTGAAGCCTTGAAGAGGCTGGCTGCTGCCAGCCTCTTCAGGATTCATGGGGCAACGAAGACGGCAGGAAATGAGTGGATCAATTCTCAACACATTCACCGCAGTCTTCATCAACTCATTAAAATTCCGCAAAGTCAGCATCATCTAAAGGAATGACCTGTTCCGGTAATTTGCCATTGCCCTTCTTACTGGTTTTCCTGCGTGGTTTGGCGGCAGCCTTCTTCTTGGCACTCTTGGGCGGTAAAGCCTGTCCACCACCATTGGAAGTAAGCTCAAAGGTCGCGATCAGGGATGATAACTCCTGGGCCTGACCGTTAAGCTCCTCAGAAGCACTGGCTGATTCCTCAGAATTAGCAGCATTCTGCTGAGTAACTTTATTCATCTCAGCCACAGCATTATTCACCTGCTCAATACCTTCAGCCTGCTCTTTTGAAGCAGCATCAATCTCACTCACCAGGTTATTAACCTTACTGACACCTTCAACTATCTGAGTCAGCAATTTGGCAACTTCCTCAGTGATCTTTACACCACCGGCAGCATTCTCCACCGATTCGTTGATCATGTCGGAAGTATTCTTGGCCGCTTCCGCTGACTTCTGAGCCAGATTACGGACTTCTTCCGCTACCACTGCAAAACCTTTACCGGCATCACCGGCACGGGCTGCCTCAACCGCTGCATTTAAAGCCAGCAAGTTGGTCTGGAAAGCAATATCATCAATCGTCTTAACGATCTTGGCTGTCTCATCGGAGGAGGTCTTGATCTTCTCAATGGCTGTGGTCATCTTACCCATAGCCTGATTACCCTGATCCGCCGCTGAACTGGATTCCCCGGACAGCTTGGTGGCCTGATTGGCATTCTGGGCATTCTGCTGGGTCATGGATGACATCTCTTCCAGACTGCTGGATATCTCTTCCAGCGAACTGGCCTGTTCATTGGAACCTTCCGCCAGGGACTGACTGCCGCTGGCAATCTGATCACTGGCCGAGGAAACCTGATTAACCGATGTACCGACCTGTTTTAGGGCATCATCAAGGTTCTCGATGGTATTGTTAATATTATCCTTCAATGCGGCATATTTGCCTTCGAATTTGTCAGTAATCGTTTTTGTGAGATCCTTGTTTGAAACGGATTCCATAACATCGATAACAACATCAATTGTCCGATCGACTTCCTTCATCATGGTATCGATCTCTGTAATGTCAGCCACATATTCCAAGCCTCCGATAATCTCACCGGCATCATTCTTTAGGGGTGCACCAGTGTACTGGACCGGGATTGTAGTGGTTGGGTTGGGGTTGGCAACTGTTTTTTCAGTAACTACAGTATCTTTCCGCATGGCCTGAGCAACGGCACATTTGTCCGTGTTGCAGTGGTCGGTTTTGAAAATATCATAGCATTTCTTACCAACGCATTGTTCCTGGGTCAAGCCACCGAATCTGGCTCCGGCGGGATTCATGTATTCGACATTGAAATTCTTATCAATAGCCATAACGGGTGTGGGAACCTTGTTAAGAACGTTCGCTTTATTTTTAACGACCTTAGCAATAGTGGACCCCAGTTTCTTATTATTTAAGAGACTCATTGTATTTTCCTCTTTTATTGTTTGTTAAATTGTATATCATTGCAAATGCTGGTCCCAGGTAAGAATTATCGAGATGTCCATTCTGGCTGGTATTAACAGTTTCGTCAGTAAAATAATTATTGTCTGATTTCCAGGACATCAACAGTAACACCGGTTTAACATTTGTTGAATAACAGTTTATGATTTAGCTGATTTATCGGTAATACTGACAATATCCATTAATTCCGTACTGGTCAGTACTTCCTCGATATTGAGAAGAATCTTTACCGTTCCTTTAGCTTTAGCCATACCGAGTATGAAATCGGTATTGAGGTTTTCGCCAAAGGATGGGGTATCTTCAATATCCTGCCCGGTAATATCCAGTACTTCAGAGACTGTATCCACCAGGATACCCATCTGGATCGGCGTGCCATTCTGAGCAATGTCAACTACGATAATACAGGTTTCATCTGTATCCTCAATCTGCTCCAGGCCAAACTTGGTCCTGAGGTCAACTACCGGAATAACTTTACCGCGCAGGTTCAGCACACCGCGTACAAATTTGGGTGTGCGTGGCACGGCGGTAATTGCCATTAATCCGATTATTTCACGAACCTTCAAAATCTCCAGTCCGTATTCTTCAGTGCCCAAGCAGAAAGTAAGGTATTTACCGTCCTTGCTCATGGAAGCGAGCACATTATCCGCATTCGGTTCTGCTGCGGCTTGTTCATTAACTAGGTTTGTCATGGTTTCTCCTCTTAACTTGGTATTAATTAAGTTTATTTTGATTGCCAGTGGCATTCATACCGCTGCTATTCAGATTATATTTTGCATTACCCAACATGGGATCCTCAACTGTAATTGCCATCATTGGAGTCTTTTATTAGGCTGTTTACGTCTAGAATCAGACCGACCTGTCCGTCCGGCATGATGGTGCAACCCGACAACCCGGATATATCGCGCATGGTTTCACCCAGTGATTTGATAACAACCTGTTGTTGTCCTAATAATTCATCAATAACAAGACCAACCTCGCTGCCATCAGCTTCAATGACAATAACCAGAGCCTCAGTAGGTTTCTCTATGGCCCCAAGAACATCGAAAAGACGATTTAAATGCAATAGCGGTATGAGGCGATCATGAAACTTCAGCATTTCGCCCTTGTCAAGTAGGGTTGACAGGGATGCTTCATCAGGCTGCAGCGATTCCTTTACTGAAAGTGTTGGTACGATGTATCGATTTGATCCGACCCTTACTATCATGCCATCTATGATGGCCAGTGTTAAGGGCAGCCGAATTGAGAAGAGACTACCTTCCCCAGGTGTCGATTGAATCTCGATCAGACCCCGCAAGGATTCAATATTGCGTTTTACAACATCCATCCCTACGCCGCGACCCGATATTTCAGTTACTTTTTTGGCAGTGGAGAAACCGGGTTCAAGGACGAGACCCCAAACCTCATTATCGTGTAATTTCTGATCTTTTTTGATCATCCCGCGTTCCAGTGCCTTTTTAAGTATGGCATCTCGATTGAGTCCACGTCCATCGTCCTGGACCTCGATGTAAATATTTCCGCCCTTATGAAAGGCTCTCAGTTCAATTTGACCGCCGGGATCTTTACCTGCATCCACACGATCCTGAACATTTTCCTCGATACCATGATCCACCGCATTACGGATCATGTGAATCAATGGGTCTCCAATTTTGTCGACTACTGATTTATCCACTTCTGTATCAGAACCAACCATATTGAACTGAATTGTCTTACCGGATTTTTTTGCCAGATCCCTTACAAGTCGGGCCATTTTCTGGAAAACCGACCGAATGGTTACCATTCGTAGGGAAGTCCCCATGCTTTGCAGTTCCCGGGCAATCTTATCCAACTGCGAGAGGTGTTTGATGAGTGTCGGGGAGGCAATTGATTTTAACTCAGGTGACTGGCTCACCATTGATTCTGCAATCACCAGTTCACCGATGGCATCCACCATTTGATCAATCCGCTGAGTATCGACCTTCAGTGTTTCCTTGAGTTTGGTTCCCTGGGGTCGTGCTCCCGATACCTTTGCACCAGTTGCAGGTGCTGATGATTTAATGGGGGAAACCTTTGCTGTGACTTGAGTTTCAGCCTTTGCTTTGACTTTGGTCTGGGCTTTTGGTTCAGATGGCTTAGGCACACTTGCTTCTGTAACTGGTTTTGATTTTGTCTCAGCTTCATTCGACTGATCAGTGGGTGCCTGATCTGAGATGGTCTGATTGCTATTTGGATCGTTGATCACCTTGAGTCTTTCAACAAGTTGAGGTAACTCTGGTTCAGCTAAGGGGGCAACACCGGTGGCTAGCGACTGGGCTAGAGTATCCAACATTTTTTTGAGAAAATCCAAGGACTCAAAGGTGATGTCCATGGTAGCTCCCTTCAGAGCTACTCTACCCTTTCGAACCTGATCCAGTAAATTCTCAGCTGTATGCGCCAGGGAACCAATTTCAGTTAAATCCAGAAAACCAGCTACACCCTTTATAGTATGGAAAGCCCGAAATACTGTATTTAAGGCATCGTTATCCTCAGGGTTAGATTCCAGAATGAGTAGTTGGGCATCACTTACCTCCAGGTGATCTCTTCCCTCCGCCACAAAATCCGCACATAGTTCCATGTCAACATCCCACGCCTGTGACGTAGGAGTAGCCTCTGTCTCAGTGATGGGCTCACTGGTAGGTGGCGTATCAGAGGAAGTTCCAGTTTCTTCATCTTGCTTTGTGCCATTTGATTCTATACTATTAATACCTGATTTTGGGTTATTCAATTGATCAAATATTACCTTTATATCTGGAACTTCCGTATCAGTTGAGAAAGATGTGAATTTGTTCTGCAACCAATCTTTTACGGATAGTAATACATCAACCGCTGAAGCGGTATTTTCAGCATTCAGGTAATCTTCAGTCCGGTGACACAATTTTTCTACATCATCCAGCCCCATAAGAGCTGATTCCCCTTTGAGAGTATGCAATAGACGGAGCAGTTCGCTGGAGCTTCCATTTCCATTCGATTTTTCCAGGCTGAGTATCAGTGTTTCCATCTCGCCCATTACACCGTCTTGTTGAGATAAAAACTCTGTGAATATCTCTTCATCAACCCCGGGTGGCAAAGCAGAGGCGTTTCCATTTGCACCAGGTGCAGTTTGTTCAGCTCCATTGAGACCCAATTCAGCAGGGAAATCAACATCCTCGATTTGATGACCATCACGAACAACCGATTGCAAAGCAGTAACGGAATCAACAACAACAGCAAAGGCTGCCTCCAGGTCTTCGGCTTCTTCCAGCAATATATTTTCCATGATCTGCATCACTGGAGTCATTACAGAATCGATGGATGGATTGTCTGTTTCCTGAGCCCATTCATGAATTCCGTTAAAGCGATTAAACAGCTTACTCATGGCAGAAAAATCTGTGGGGTCACTCAACACCAATGCTTCACATATTTCTTCGATTGTGGAAATAATATCCATCCCCGTAGTTTTTTCAATGGTTTCAGCAGTCATTAGATTTTCACCAATTCTCTCTCGCGTTCTTAGTATTCATCATCTATGCTCATTATTCTTGGGTCGTGGGGTTGAGTCTAACTTGCTACTCCTTATTAGCGTCGTGGAAGCATTGATTCGTGTTCTATCGGTATGTGTCCCTATCATATTCCACTTAATTGTGAATAATTTCCACCGGCACTATTTTCAAATCATATGCCATGGTTTAGGGATCCGTCTATATGTATGTCTCGACTGGTTGTACACTATCTTGAGGACAATGATAAACTTTGGTATATAGCCATATTTACTTGCCAGCAGGCAAATATTGCCGGGTGTTTATAGCAATTTGTACGGAAAGAAGGGTTTTGATTGTAGTGATGTAAATACTTGAAAGATCAGGATTATGAGGTGATTATTTGCTGAAGAATATCACCATTATCTAGGTATTTTGACCTCGGGTTGAGCGATATATATGTGTTACAATTGGGAATTTGTGAAGTGCTGGTGATCACCATCACAGCTCATTTGAGAGAGCAATAATGCTGATGTACTCTAAATCTTCTCTTTCACTACGGGCAGAAGAATTCGAAAAGTCGTTCCCTTCCCCAATTCACTGCTTACGGATATTTTGCCCTGTATGCTTTCAATAATTCCGTGGACAACTGATACCATTTTTACTTCAAACTGCGCGTTATCTTCTTCATCTTCTACAGTTGTGCTTTACTTCGATGAACTCAGCATAACACACTTAAAATTATAACCATAGCTATCAGTCTTCGTACTACATGCTACGCCCTGACAAGCAGCTATGCCTGCCTATGCCGAAGTCGGTCTCCGCGCAGGCAGGCATAAAATTTTAAGCTTACAGAACAGCAAAACTTGTCTCCCGTAGCGTGTAAAGCGTAGGGTGATATTTTGAACCTATGCGCGCCCTCTGAAGTACAAATGGTGTGCGCCAAGCAAAGCTGGTGCTTTCAAGCTGGACAATCCAGCCCAGACAAAGGCTAGCCCCCAGTCTGGAACAGAGCTACACATATTAGGAGGTAACAAATAGTATGAAGCTGTAGTAATG
>JAYEKW010000115.1 GCA_034716895.1 Candidatus Neomarinimicrobiota bacterium | reverse complement strand
TAGCTTTAGTGATAACAATATTAAAGATGCGTTGACCTATGCCGAAAAAATATCTGATGCCGAAAGCAAACCAGTTGTGGTTAACCTCAGCTTGGGCAATCAAAGCAATGCTCATGATGGTACTAGTACACAGTACAGGTTAAAGTTTCGGATAAAGTCGTTTTAACTTAATGCGAGCATCATCCGTCTTAAACTGCCAGTCAACCTTGGTTTGACGATTATTCCTGTCAGTGTTCCAGATAGCAACTTCGGATCTCAATTTTTTGATATAAGGAATGCGACCGGCAAGGCATTGTCGCTTTAATACACTTAGTTCAATTTCTGCGATGTTAAGCCAGCTACCATGCTTTGGCGTATAATGCAGCTCAAGACGCTCAGCTAATATCCTGGCCTGCTCGGGGCAAAAAGCCGTGTATAAAGATGCTATGTTATGTGTGTTCAGGTTGTCCATCACTAATACTACTTTCTCGGCATCAGGGTAACGTTCATCAAGCATTTCTTTAATAAAGTAAGCCCAATCAATTCTTGTGCGATGATCAGTAATTTTTACTTGCCGTTTCCCTCCCAGAGGCTCCACTTCAATGAATATACTCGCGACACCATTACGGACATATTCATCATCCATCAATACCGGATGACCAGGTGCTGCTGGAATAGGGGCTTGCACTTCTCCTATCAGTTGAATGCTCGATTCATCCATACAGACAACTGGAAATCGCGCATCATATGGGCGAGCATAAACTTCCAGAATGTCTTCCATCGCTGCAACAAAACTTGCGTTCTGATCCGGCGGTATCTTCCAGTACTTGCTCAGGTGAGGCTTAAGTTCGTTTTTTTTAGAGTGTTACATACTGTCATCGGAGAAACTGTTGGTACGATTTTAAGCTCAATAATTTTCTCTGTTAGAAGTCTGACCGTCCAGCGTTCCCTGCCCTCAGGTGGATCTGAACATGCCAACGCTAAAAGGTGCGCTTCAAATTCACCGCCGAATTGGATTTCCCGTGGCGGGTTAATCCGTACTTTACGTACTATGGCTGCAGTAAACCCCTCTTCCACAAATCGCTTCTTAAGGTGCTCCAGGCTACGGGTGGTGGTGCCAAGGGCTTCGGCAACTTTAACAACTGTCCAGTTCTGACCAAACTCACCAACGTCCAGTAAAAGCAGTGCCCTCGCATATAGTACAGTACGGGCGGCTCTACTCCCCTTTGTCGAAATAGCCTTCAGATCTCTTCGTTCTTCTTCAGTTAGCGTGACTCGGTATCTCGGTGCCATAATTGCTCCTCATGGTTTTGGAACAAATATAACACCCTACATTCTATATGCGAAGTATTAAGTAATACATTGTACTAGCAGCCTATCAGAAGCTGTCGATGATTTTGTGGCTACCGGGAATGGCAGGGTGGCAATTGTAGCTGCCGGAAATGAGGGGAATGATCTTATCCACATTGAAGGATCAGTGGGTGCCGGCCTAACAGAAACCATTACGATAACCGTTCCTTCGTTCAGCAATACTTCCGGGGCATCAAACGACTATTTTTCTCTGGAACTATGGTGGAATAATAATGCTGATGTATCGGCTACAGTTAACTCACCCAATAGTAAAACCTATACTCGTACTGCTGATCAGACCGGTACCAAGCAGACAACCGATGGAACCATTCAATTATACAATATTACAGACTCCGATCATAGTAATGGTGATCGACGAACCTTTTTCCAGGTGTATGATTCAACCGATGGGGTGGGTCCAGCAGCTGGAGATTGGGATTTAGAAGTAACCAATAATACAGACACCACCATGACCTACCATGCCTGGCTCTATGCCAGTTCCCTGGAGAGCAATACGAAGAAGGCCACGGTGAACGGTGGTGATACAACCTATACGGTTTCCTCGCCAGGTTCGGCTAGTTCCGCCATCACTGTGGGCAGCTTTGCAGCCCGATGGCGATATACTGATAGTAATAATAACCCACGAATTGTGGATACACCTGACCTTTCAGACGACCTGGCCTATTTCAGCAGCATTGGACCCAATCGTGGGGGCGAGCAGAAACCGGATATCTGCGCTTCAGGACTTGGTTTGATCTCAACCACCTCGACGGATTACTCACTATCAACAGACATTGTGATCATTGCCGGCAAGTATCATTTCGCCCTGGGTAGTAGCATGTCATCAGGATCAGTTGCCGGAGCGGCTGCATTATTATTAGACTATAAAGGTTCATTGACAGCTGCCCAGGTCAAATCCAAGCTCACTGCAAATGCTGATCAGGATGATACATATACCGGTGTAACTGTTCCAAACGCTGAGTGGGGGTATGGGAAATTGAATGTATTCGAGGCTCTGTCAAAAACTATTGGCTCGACAGCAACGGTTGATCATGATATTTATGTTTATGACACCTGGAGTTCCAACGCAACCGTGCCATTAGCCAGTGGTCTAAAGACTTCAGTACGGTTTTCGCCCACTTCAGGGGATGTCACAGGTGCATTTTTTCATCCTGGCTCAGAAACTGGAACCTCCAACAGCATCTCGTTTGAGATCTGGTCTGACAGTAGCGGGACACCAGTTGCAAATCTAGGTTCAACAGTGACCATGGCGGTTTCTGATATTGGAAAAGGGACCTGGAACTTCGTGGCTCTTAAAGCAACCGGTGTGAGTGTCTCTTCAAGAACTGATTATCATCTGGTTTGTAAGAATACCGCCAGCGCCAATTTTAAATTGAACGTTGATAATGGAAGTTCAGATAGCAGATCTCATTATAATACAGGTTCCAGCTGGACAGCGTATGGAAATGATTGGCGGATGCGCGCAGTAGTTTCCACAGAGGAAGCCACCCTGGATAGTTCACTCCCCGTCGAGCTGGTCTTTTTCAATGCAACTACTGAGAAAGGTAACCTCGTTCTGAAATGGGCCACGGAGAGTGAATTCGAGAACCAGGGCTTCAGTCTGTCCCGCCGGGCAGGTCATACTGCTGACTGGAAGTTACTGGCTGACCATACCACCCATTCTGAACTGGAAGGACAGGGTAGCAGTACATCCCGGA
>JAYEKW010000114.1:18469-79303 GCA_034716895.1 Candidatus Neomarinimicrobiota bacterium | reverse complement strand
GGTTCTGATTCATAAGTGTATGCTGGATTGATGTCTGAAACCTCCCCGAATTATTAGGGGATTAAGACGAAACTTCACCAACGCTACTCATACACACGCTGATGTGTCTGAAACCTCCCCGAATTATTAGGGGATTAAGACCCTTGAACTTTTTGTTCACTTTCACAGCATCTGGTGTACAAGTCTGAAACCTCCCCGAATTATTAGGGGATTAAGACTAGGCGTTCCCGCGTGGCAATCTCTTGGAGCCAAGCAGTCTGAAACCTCCCCGAATTATTAGGGGATTAAGACTACTACATCCTCAAGCGTGCCGGCCACTGACACTACGTCTGAAACCTCCCCGAATTATTAGGGGATCTCAAATGGTCAAAAGTTGAAAGTCAGGAAAGCGAGAGAACTCAGCTACAGGCAGAAGCTGTCTGATCCGTAGCGTAGCGCAGGAAGGCGAGGGAGTCCAGAGGGACGACGCTCAGCCAAACCTCCCCGAATTCTTAGGGGATTCCGTCGTCGCTCCTAAGGAGCTATGCCGTGACAAGTAAGACTGAGTTTATTGAATTGAGACAGGTTATTACCTTTCGACCTGAGTTGGGTTCCAAGACTTGAGATCTTAGACTTTGTACCTTCGACCAGAAGGGTCCTCCCCGCCTGCCGGGTCGTAGCTCGTAGCCTGGAATTTTCAGGAAAAACCTTTAGTTAAAAGTTGACGAAACCGCAAAAAGTATCTGGGAATTCATAAAATGTACCCTAAATCCATATATATTAACACTCCGCGTCATTTCGATGAACTCAATACAACGCTCTGCGCGCTGCGAGGGGGACTTTTTGCGAGGGCGTCAAAGTTGGAAATTATAAGTGGAGTGGCTGGCTTATGTTTAGGGTAAAGACTGTATTTTTTTACACGACCCCAATGCTATATCGAGTTCTTTTAACGGAGTAAAGACAAGGCATTGATTACCCAAGTTCTATAGAGAATACCTAAGTCAAAGGTGTGAAGCTCAAAAGTCTGAAAGTAAACAGTTGTCGGGGACCACTTGTGACAAGGACTTTCAATAGCAATAGAAAAACCTCCTCAGCCCTCAATATATAAAAAGAGGCCAGTCACCCAGCTCCTTCGTGCAATTAGCGTAATTCGCGGTTGAAAAAGGTTACCGCAGCCAGGCATTTCCTTCACCAAAGAGTTCACGCAAGTTACGAATAAAGCTACGATTAGCAGAAACGCGTATATTGCGAGCGACCATCTGGCGTTCCCGGTTTTCTTCATCTTGCAAATGGAAGATCAGGTTGCAGGCACCGGAATAACGACGGGCCAGAGCATGCATTTCATCAACATTATCACTTCGTACCGTATTTGGATCAAAGGCAATATGGACTTCACGAGCATACTCGTTCTGCGCCTCCACCAGAGGAATGACCTTATTGACCAGGATTTTGACATCATCATCACTACGCTTGGATACCTTGCCCTCCATGAAAACCAATGCATCGTTGGCGATATACTCTTTAAATTTTTCAAAAGTAGCCGAAAAAGTGAGAGCATCCACTGAACCATCAAGGCCATTCAAGGTAAAGAAAGCCATTTGCTTATTGCGTTTGTCGTAGTGGATCTTCATGGCAGAGATGATTCCACCAAGTCTCACCTCCTGCTCGTCCCGAACGGCAGTCAGATCAACCAAATCCATAGTGGAAAACGCTTGGATCTCAGTTTCGAAACCTTTCAATGGATGACCAGTGAGGTAGAACCCGATATAATCTCGTTCCCGATTAAGCAGATCCATGTTGTTCCAGGAGGGCGCTTCGCTTAATTCAGGTTCCCGGATCGTGGCTGATTCACCACTACCTCCGAAAAGATCGGTTTGGTTGGTATTTTTCAGGGTTTGAACCCGTTGTCCATGTTGAACGGCATCTTCTACACTGAGAAATTTTTCCCAACGAGCTCCAGGCAGGTTATCCATGGCTCCACTACCCACAAGAGCTTCAATCACACCCTTATTGATATTGTGTGAATCAACCCGGCTGCAAAACTCATAAAGCGTTTTAAAGGGACCGTGATCCTGGCGCTCCAGCATGATTGCTTCAGCTGCTTTGGCCCCCACCTTCTTAATGGAATTCAAACCATAGATAATACTTTTCCCATCACCGGGAGAAAAATGAACCTTACTTACATTCACATCAGGAGGGATGACGGTAATTCCCAGGTTACGACAATCAGCCAGCAACATCTGGATCTTATCCGTATTATCCTTTTCAGAGCTCAGGTTGGCGGCCATGAATTCTACTGGAAAATGAGTCTTTAAGTAAGCGGTTTGGTAAGCAATGACCGAATAGGCAGCCGAGTGACTCTTGTTAAAACCATACTCTGCAAATTTTTCGATCAAATCCCAGATTTTGGAGGAAAGCTTTTCATTGATATCATGCTGTTTGGCACCGGAGATGAATTCACCCTTCATCTCATCCATCAATGCCTTGATCTTTTTACCCATGGCCCGACGCATTAGATCTGCTTTGGAGAGTGAAAAACCAGCGATCACAGAGCCCAATTGCATGACCTGTTCCTGATAAACAATAATGCCGTAGGTCTCCTTCAGGATCGTTTCCATCAAAGGATGCAGGTAGGTGACGTTCTCTTCACCGTGTTTACGGGCGATAAAGGTGTTGATGTTACCCATGGGTCCCGGTCGATACAAGGCGTTCATGGCAATCAGATCTTCTAGAACGGTTGGCTTAAGTTTTTTCAGGTATTCTCGCATGCCAGTCGACTCAAATTGAAATAATCCAATAGTGAGACCATCGGCAAAGAGTTTATATGCAGCCTCATCATCCATGGGAATGTTGGCGATATCGATGTTAACATTCTGAAACTTTTTGATCAGATCAACTGCTTCTTGAATGACCGTGAGCGTTCGAAGTCCTAAAAAATCAAATTTTATCAGGCCGACATCTTCAATGGCTTTCATGTCATACTGGCTGGTCACTGATCCATCTTTAGCTGATTTGTAGAGCGGGATGTAGTCGGTAAGTTTACCGGGTGCGATAACCAGACCGGCAGCATGTTTTCCAGCGTTGCGATTCATGCCCTCCAGCACCAATGAATGATCAAACAGCTTGGTGTGTACTGCATCCAATTCTGACGCTTGTTTTAGTTCAGGACTTTTCTTCAACGCCTGGGATAGTGTAATTCCCAGTTCTTCCGGAACCAGTTTGGCAATGCGATCGGTTTCTTTGATGGGGATTTCTAAAACCCGACCCACATCCCGAATCACCGCCCGGGCTTTTAGCTTATTGAAGGTGATGATCTGAGTGACTGATTCTTCCCCAAAACGCCGACGCATATAGTCAATGACCTCTTCCCGGCGATCATAACAAAAATCGATATCAATATCCGGCATGCTAATTCGGTCCGGGTTAAGAAAGCGCTCGAACAGTAGATCATATTGCAAGGGATCCAGGTCAGTGATACCCAGAGAATAAGCAACCAGACTACCAGCGGCAGACCCACGACCAGGTCCAACAGGTATCCGTTGCTCCTTGGCGTAATGTACAAAATCATGGGTGATCAGGAAGTAGCCGGGGAAGCCCATCTTTTTGATAACACCCAGCTCATATTCCAGCCGCTCTTTATATTTTGAGTCAATTGTTTTAACCCGACGCTCCATACCTTCCCAGGTCAGATTGTCCAGATGATCGTTGAGTGAAAGTCCCTCAGGAATGGGGAACTCGGGCATATGGTTTACACCGGTTTCCAGCTTGAATTGGCACATCTCATCGATACGACGTGTATTGTCGATGGCTTCCGGGACATCTTTGAAAAGTTCCACCATCTGATCGGAACTTTTGATATAGATATCCTTTGTATCATATTTCAGACGCTTGATGTCGCTCACAAATTTTCCGTGTCCAATACAGAGCAAAGCATCATGGGCCTGATAATGGTCGGCGCTCACATAGTGGGCATCATTGGTGGCCACCAGGGGAATACCAGTGTCTTTGGAGATCTTGCGAATGACTTCTCGGGCAATGGCTTCCCGCTCCATCTCTCGACCTTCCAGGGTAAAGTGTCTCTGCAACTCAAGGAAATAATTACCCCGGCCAAAAATCTCATCATATTCAAGAGCCTGTTCTTTGGCCCTATCATAATCGCCGCGACTGGCGTGGTAGGTGACTTGACCGCTGAGGCAGGCAGAGGTGGCAATTAGACCCTCTGAGTATTTGCGCAGTAGGTCTTTATCAACCCGTGGTGTAAAATAAAACCCGTCCAGATAGGCCATGGACGTTAGTTTTAGGAGATTGCGATAGCCCGTATTGTTTTTTACCAGAAGGACAAGATGATAAGCTCGTTTTCCCTCTGTGGGCGTTCGCTTTTCAGTGTGGAGGCCGGGAGCAATATAAGCTTCCATTCCAATGATCGGCTTGATGTTGGCTTTGGTGGCAGCCTTGTAAAATTCAACAGCGCCAAACATGTTGCCGTGATCTGTAAGCGCAAAACTTTTCATCTCCAGTTCGGAGAGTTTTGCAATTATCTGGTCAATTCGAGCGGCACCATCCAGTAGTGAATAGTGAGAATGATTATGAAGATGTATAAAGTCGGACACGCGGTTTCCTTATAAAGATCCCTGACGGGAAAAACGGCTAAATTGGTCGACCAAGATAGAGTGCAGCCAGACCGATAAAAATATTGAGTTTTAAAAATAATTGAATTCGGGCAAAATTGTTTTTGGCAGGAAATCTCCATAAAATGATAGCGCAGATCAATATGGGGAAGTTTATCCCGATGATAACCAACCACAAGTACAACTCGTTGTAAGCCCCAAAAATATAGGGAAACAAATCCAGGACTATAAAAACAACCATGAGCAGAAGTGTAAAATTGATAGTAGCTGATTCTCCCCAGATCAGGGGCAGGGTTTTGGCGTTGACTTCCCGGTCACCTTCCTGGTCCTCCAGATCCTTCACAATTTCCCGGATAAAAGTGAAGCCGAATGCAAGGGCTCCCATGATTATCGTTTCTTGAATTGCTCCAAAAGCTGAACCCACATAAACAAAGGTCAATCCAAGCATAAAGGAAACCGTGATATTTCCGATCAGGGGCAGGCGTTTGAACCAGGCGCTGTAGGCGATGAGAAGCGGCATAGCGATCAACCCGGCTATGAGCAGAGTCGCGGCAGAAATGAGACTGGAAAAAAGGATACCAACCATAAAAAGGGTGATCATATATACTCTGGCGGTCATCAGGCTCATGTTTCCGGAAGGTAAGGGGCGACGTGGACGATTGATCTTGTCGATTTCAATATCGTAGATGTCATTGATAATGTTGCCTGCACCATTTATGGTGATAACCGAAAGAATAAGCCAAGCCAGGGTTTCGATCTGAGAAAGCTGATCTAGAAATGCAGCCGTCAGAATTACTGCCAGGGTGGCCTGGAGCAGGTTCAGTGGTCGCAAAATGGAGAGAAAAGCGGGCACGGTTTAAACTAAGGAAGAAGGAAGAAGGAAGAAGGAATAAGTAGAAAGGGGTCGGTGATTAAAATTACAGTTGTAGCGGACGAATATTCAAGTTCTCATTCTTTCTTGCTGTATTTCGACCTATACTTGACCCACTATTTTAAGTTAAGTAATTAAGAGGATGCAAAATGGATAAATTTTTAGCAGCAGCCATGGAAGAAGCCCGGAAAGGTTTGGCTGAAGGTGGTATTCCAATCGGCTCAGTCCTGGTAATTGATGGTGATATCGTAGGTCGTGGTCATAATCAACGCATCCAGAAAGGCAGCGCCATTTTACATGCTGAAATGGACTGTTTTGAAAATGCCGGCCGTCTAAAAGCGGCAGATTATCAAAAAGCCACTCTCTATTCAACCCTAAGTCCTTGTGATATGTGCAGCGGGACGGCCCTGCTATACGGGATTCCCAAAATTGTTATTGGAGAGAATCAAACCTTTCGGGGGCCGGAGGATTATGTAAGGTCACGTGGTGTTGAAGTTGAGGTTGTTGATAATCAGGAATGTCGAGATCTAATGAAGGCCTTTATTCAGACAAAACCTGAGCTTTGGAATGAGGATATTGGTGAGTGACAGGACTCCAGATATTGTTAAATCAGATTGAAGTCTTGTTGCCGTTCAAATATTGGAGAAATCAATAATGAATGAGAAAAAACAATCGATAGCTATACGAATAGTGTTGATCACCGCTTTTCTGCTAACGGTTCTATTTACATTACTGAGTGGGGTGGGAACCTATTGTGCTGCCTTTAAAACGGAACAATATCCCAGTATGGCAGCGCTGTTACCCTATCAATTGCTGTATCAAATACTGGTTATTGCCAGTATCAGTATCGGTTTGTGGGGGCTCTGGGGGTTTGGTGCACTGGTTCGAAAAAGAACCAATGCCTATCGGAATGCCATTATAATATTAAGTCTGGGACTATTGACTGGCACCATCCAAATGATTACTTCAGAAATAGTCCGGGGAAATTCAGTTCCAGTAAATTTTCGGGTTTACCTTACCCTGGTCACCCTGCTGATGTTTCTATTTGCCTGGTGGAAAGTCCAGGGGGCATTGATCGGCTTGGTAGAACCTGATAAAGAGGCCAATCCTGGATTGGTTGCCCTGGGGTCAGCATTAGTTGCTGGCGGGATTCTTACGCTAACAACCCACCTCTGGGTTGGGGACAGTCATTTTGCGGAGAATGGTTATAGTTGGGTTTATGATCTTAAAGGATATCTCCTGGTGTTTGGAGGAAGTCTGGTATTCTCAGGAAGCGGTCTCTGGTTACTTGTATTATTACGCAAACTGAGACACTTGAAGTCCCAAAATGTCGCGACTCTTGAGCGCAACGCATAGCTCTGAATCTAAAAGCAGAAGATGTGCTTGCTATTCTAGAGTTGGCTGATTTTAGCTTAAGTAAATATGAGCTAAGCGTCTTCTTTAGAAAACCGGACCACAAACACTACCGACGGCTTAGGAACCAAGTCCTGCGTAATTTTCTTAAAGGAATGCAAGTCAAGTACCAAGAAAAGCCAGAGTCTATTTCGCTGAGCTAAATGAGAAGACACCCTGCTTCCAGAAGATCCAACTGCTAAAGAGCAAGGCGGAACCGATGCTGATATCAAGTATGGCAACGGCTACCAGGAAAGTATGATTTCCTTGCGATGCCCGTGATAGGAATGATCCAGCCAGAATCATGATCACCAGAGCAATAAAGAACTGATAGCGGTAAAATTGCCACAACTTAGGTGATACCAGAGCATCAATACGAGCCATGTTCTTTTTGCAGCTCTTGATGAAGATAAAGCGGGTTTTAATTAAGCCGATACTGATACCTGCCATCCATGAAATGATCAACCCAAATCCTTCAGGTCGAAGTGTCTGGGCAGCATGGGAAAGAGTCCAACCTTTGGTTAAGAGCATATAGACACCAATGTACCAAAGGATGGCTGCCAGGACCTTTAAAGTTCTATGAGAGACATTCACCATGTCCCAAGGTAAGCAGGCGGATGCACGAGCAAAGCAAAACCGATTTTATACGAATTATTACAAAGTGTATTTTTAATACAGATGCTTGTATTGAGTAAAGTCGAAATGAAACACAGATATTCCCGGATTATACAAGCAGTATACTTTCTCGCCTGGAAGGGGTTGGACGAGTTCATGTTCAGGTTAATCGCGTCAGACGAAAAGTCCTCTCCTTGGGGAGGTGCCCAGCGGGCGGAGGGGGTCAATGACCTAGAGTAGATCACCTCCCGGCAAGAAGCCAAACATCAATATTACGGAGGATTAGGCTTTAAGGATGTTCTGGTACTGCTGTATGATCTCTGAGACAGGCAGTAGTTCCTGTATGCCCTCAACACTTTTCCCCGCTTGAAAATAGTTCTGGTAACTACCGCTTTTCCCAGAGGTGTCTTTCAGGTTTTTGAAAGAGCGTAGCGTATAAAACATCCGCATGTATTTCTTGGTCTTAGAACCGCGTAACATCCATTTGGCAAAAGAACCAGCCTTGACACCAATACGCTTGATATATCCATTTTCAATAACCGAAACAGGCACGCCAGATAGTTTATCCGTTAATACAATACTGGATTCATCTGCATCAAGAATGGCCTGCTTATAATCGGAGTGAGCGGTGCATTCGGTGCTGGCAATAAAACGGGTGCCCATCTGGATCCCGGAATAACCCAGGTCGATCATTGATTTGACATCCTGTGGATCACTGATACCACCGGCACAGATCAAGGGCTTTCCCAGGTCGATCAAATTTTCATAGAGTCGGGTGGCTGTCTCTGTCCCGGCATGTCCACCGGCCCGATCATTCACACCGATCAGTCCATCAACGCCACCATCCAATGCTTTTTCAGCCCATCTTCGGGTGGTTGTATTATGGTAGACCAGACCTCCCTGTGCATGTACTTTATCCACCACAAACCGTGGATTTCCCAATGCCGTCACAAAGAAGGATACCCCTTCCTCCAGCGAGATATCCAACCATTCCTTGACCCGGTCCAAGTACTTTTGTGAGCTCTTTTCAACCAGTAGATTTAGACCGATGGGTTTGTCTGTTAGTGTCCTGATGTAACGCAAACCAGCCCGGAACTCATAACCATGGACATAGGTCAGGCTCAAGGGCTGAACGACCCCAATGCCACCAGCCGCTGAGATTGCAGCGACTAATTCCGGATTAGAACAGGGATACATAGCACCCCCAATGATGGGCAGTTTGATATTTAGATCTTCACAAAATGATTTGGTTTGGTTTGTCATGATTTCCCCAACCTGTAATAAAACATTTATCCATAGATTTACGCAGAGACTTGATTGATATCATTGGTGTCTTTCCCTGACTTGGGATTTAAATAATAACTACTCCAGGCTGAGTAGACAGCGATGGTAAATATGATAACTGCCAGGCGAATCCAGTCATCACCCTCAGCGATCCGCAGCTGGATATATTGATAGGCAGAAAAGAGCCATGACAGGGCTGCCAGATATCCCACGCCCTGCAAAAGCGGAACTACCCAACCTCGCCTAATCAATAACAGGAAAGGAACAAACAGGACCAGCCCGGCAAAAAGGTTGTTATTAGCCCGGGAAAAGTGAGCCGCCAGAAGTAAGATCATAAAACTATAATTGATAATACGGATTCGCATGATGGTTGTCCTTTTTTTAAAGTACTAGGGGTGGTAACATCCGGAGATAACTCGCGGGTCACCATTATAATCTTGGATAATTTCCAAGTCACGATAACCTGCTTCCATAAAAATATTCAAGATGGATTTTTCCTGATGAACCCCTCCAAATTCGAAGTAGAAATGACCACCAGGGTTGAGTAAATCTGGCAAAATATCAGCATAGCGTCGATAAAAAGTAAGTCCATCAACTTCATCAAAAAGCGCGAGAGGCGGGTCAAAATCGACCACTTCTTTTTGAAGTTGATCTTTTTCTGAAGGGGCGATGTAAGGTGGGTTGGAAACTACCAGGTCAAAGCGTTCTTCAATATTAGGTAAGGTCTGAAGGATATCCAGCTCCTGAAAGGAAACCAGTGTGTCATTGAGAACAGCATTTTCACGAGCGAGTTGAAGCGCTTCAGAGGACACATCAATTGCCAGCACTTTTGCTTTTCCCAACTCTTGAGCAAGAGATAAAGCAATACAGCCTGAGCCGGTCCCAATATCCAAAATGCGAACCTCTCGATCTTGCACCAGACCCAGTGCTTTTTCAATCAGAACTTCTGTTTCAGGTCGGGGTATCAAAGCTGCCGGGCTGGTTTTGAGAGTCAGGTTCATAAACCCGGTTTCACCCACAATATGCTGAAGCGGTTCACGAGAACCCCGTCGCTTGATGTGTTCACGGTACTGATCCAGTTCTTCCGGGTTCAGAGGCCGGTCAAAGTAGAGGTAAAGTTCCAGACGGTTTTTGTCGAGAATGTCACCCAACAGTGTTTCCGCGTCCAAACGAGCATCAGGAACGCCTTTTTTTTCAAGAAAAGCAGTGCTCGACTTGATAATGTCTACTACACGCCAAATAGTCATGGGGGTCAATCTAGTTTTTATGGGTTAATGGTTGCTATTATATTAATGAAAATCGTATAATAAATAAGGTTTTTCTGAAGATATTTTAAAGGTTTAGGCCTTATCATCCTGAGATTCTCCAGGGATGATATCATCGCGCTTTGAGGGCACTTCGATAGATTCAGTGACTACTTTAGCGCGACACAGATGAGTGGGGTTTAACCAAACAAAATAATATTTACCAGCGAGACCAGGTCTTGAACATTGATATTTCCATCACCATTAATATCACCGGTTTCAAATTGAGGCGTGGTTGGAGTGATTTCACCAATGATAATATTTACCAGGATCACAATATCACTCACGGTATTTTGACCATCAAAATTCATGTCACCCGGCAAATATTGATCAAAGATTCTAATGTAATCAGTTTTTGTCTCAGTTAGAGGATTACCCAGGTTGTCCAGTACCGTAAGGCTTACCTCATAGAAACCGGCTTCGCGGTAAGTATGGGCTGGATTCTGTTCTATACTACTGCTTCCATCACCAAAGTTCCATTCCCACCAGCCAACGGGGCCTGCGGATAGATCACTAAAATGAATTTCTGTATCAACCAAAGCAATCGTCTCATCGGCCTGCAGGTCAACGGTTACAAGCTGGGGATCATTATAGACGGTTTCGGTAAATTCAACAGATGGATCCGGCATGGAAGAGCTATTACGTAGTTGCAGAAAATATAGATCATTTGGTGAGGTGATATTCAGGGCTGGAGCAGTATTCCAGTTGGTCCACTCGATCAAGTGAACCTCATCAAACCAGGTATAACCATCCCCTACGATGGGCATATCAGTATTTAGCCGGATATCAAAATACGCGGCGTTGTAAGGGGGGCTTGTTGCGTTGTGATAAAAGGTCCAATCGCTGGTTCCATCTACACCAGGTGTCAAATTATGGGTAGCCAAAGCAGTTGTGGTTGTCCGGCCAGCATAATAACGAACTTGAATCGTAGCGTTATTGCTGTTGAGGGTTTTGAGATAAGCCGAGACAGAATGTTGTTTGGTGGCATCAACCCGGATCCTGTTCTCAAGATTGGTGATCACATTATCACCAGAAGCCGGCGTGCGATGTTGACCGATGGAACGATCGCCGGCATAAGCTTCTGTGACATCCAGCCACTCATCACCACTGTTAATGTTCCATTGACTGGCGCCTTCATCTTCCATGTTTCCATACCAGAGCAGTTCCCGACCCAGCCGATATTCCCAGTTAGTGCCAGCAGGTGCCGACAAAGCAGAAATATTTCCCAGATGATGAATGTCCAGAGGAGCAGAAACCCAGTTGGGACCATTTTGTTCAAGCGTAAAAGAACGACGATTCAAAATATGGGTACGCGGCATGGATAGAGTATCCAGCCAAACCGAAGCGCGCACACCTTCCTGGTCAACATAGAGATAAGTGTCCAGTGCACGTGATCTTTCAGCCAGATAGTCCAGTAAATGGACACCCAGTGCTCCGGTTGCAGGCACGGGGATATAGTCATCAAGATATACTGGTGTTGCTGAAAAAGCGGTAAAGCCCGGCGCATCTATTTCGGCGTTGAGGATAACTGACGGAAAGGTTTCATGATAGTTCAGGTCAAAGACGAAATTCCCCAACGAATGGGCGATCAGTTTTCCGGCATAAACTTCAAGACCCTGGATAATATGTGGATGATGAACCACGACCAGGTCTGCCCCGGCATCAATGGCGAAATGTCTGATCTCACGATCCCACATATGCGGCACATCTAACAGAGGTGAATAGTTTTCGTCCTCGTCACTATCTTGAGGAAGATCCATATGCTCAATGATCTCTCTGGGAGCGATCCAGTCTTCTGGTAGAACTCCAGTTCCAAATTCATAGCTGTCATAACCAGCGCCGGGTTCAGAAGAGTATTCGCTGCCGGCATGCATTTGCATGACAACCAGGTCACTGACATCCCGAACGGTATTGACTTGCTGCAGCAGATAATAAGGTGTCAAATAGGCAAAACCGGGTTTGTTGTATCCGGCATTCAAGTAGGGTTGATAGTTGTTGTATTGACCGGTACGGTCGCTGTTGGCCAGCCAGGCGATAGCAATTCCTTTGGTGTTGGTGAAGATCGGTGAGTAGGCCTCATAAGTGTCAATACCAGAGCCGGAATAGAGAATATTATTGGCTGCCAAAGCCTGTTGAGTCGTCTGGAGTCCGATTAAACCATAGTCAAGCGTGTGGTTGTTTGCCAGGGTAACCAGATCGATCCCGGCTTCCACCAGTCCGGTGACATAATCCGGATGACCCTTAAAGACCACTGATTTGGTTGGATGTTCTTCACCATCTATGGTCATGGTACATTCTAAATTTGCAATGGTAAGGTCGGCTGCATTCCCCAGTTGCTCCAGTGTTGGCTCAAAAATTGAACCAACACCACCCGTTTCCAGAATACCACCTTCATTCTCATAGCGTCTGGCGATCATGATATCGCCCACAAAATTCAAGTTCAGAGGCAGGGAGCTGCTGCCGGGCTCAACCATAATTCGGGTGGTCGCCTGACCCATATAACCCGATTCATCACTGACCTGCAGCAAGACGGTATAATCATGGTCATCTTCGACCAGAAAAGAATGGATGGGGTGAACGGCCTGACTGGTTTCACCATCGCCAAAATTCCATAGATATGAGTGAGTATCGCTATCAGCATCATCAACAATGGATTGAAAACTAACGTCAACACTACGCTGATAGGTGCTATTACGATAAATCAGACCTTCGGTAAAACTGATATCAACTTCCGGGGCGAAAGCGATGGAGTTGGTGATATCAAACAGTTCGTCAAAATACACCTGCGCAGATGGATCTGAATCCCGGTCATTGATATATATAATATTGGTGAGTAGCGGATCGTAATCAAACCGGGCAAGCCAGTCATCCCCGATAGGCAAGCGATAGAGGTTCCAGGTGTCTTCAGGAAAATATCCCTGATAGACGGTGACCCACTCTTCGATATCCAATTGTTGGGAGCCGTCCAAAGCGTAGAACAAGGTGTTCAGGGAATCTTGAAAAGCGACCCCCTGGATCTCACCTAAATGATCCACATAAGCAGCGATCTGGAAAACCGAAGCCGGTGTAATGGAATAGGGGTCAATGGTTTGATTTTTCCAGGTGTTTCCCCATAGTTTCAGAGAATAGGGGGAATTCATAAAGGTACGACTTGAATTGAGCTCCCAGGAATCAGGATGTTGATCTTCATCAGAATATGACCCAAGGCTGATCTCGCCATCGTCAAAGTTCTCCAGGACATGGATCGATTCATGACCGGGAATACTATCCGTAATGGTTTCGCTCAATGGACCAATATTATCGAAATGATCCAGGGCCTGGATCTGGAATACATAGTTGGCAGATGGATCAAGGTTGTCAAACAGGAGGTGATCTGTGGCTGGATTAAGCAGGCGTACTTCTGAGAGGGCGTCCAGGTAGGGAGAGTCTTCAGTGAGACTATCGGTATCGTAAAAGATCCGGTAAGTCTTGTGATTTGTGTCGAAAACCGGATCCCAGTCCAAACTGACATAGGACTGTCCATCAAAGGCTGTATGCCAATTGTTGATCGCCTCAGGGGGTGAATTGTCGGGGACATCAACCCAGTTTTGGAGGTAGGCTTCCAGAGCATCAATAAATGGTTGATAATAATTCGCGAGGATACTGTAATTATGGTATGAACTTGGATATCCGCCTGCGTATAGTTCTGTCAGGGGCATCTCCATATTTTGAAAAAGCAGGGGTTTTTCAAATAGTTCGATCTGAACCCAGGGTTCATAGACAGCCCCATTGTTAAAAAACTGTCGGAGATAATTCATCTGAACACCGGTATTGGGTCCTAACAGGGTATAGGTATGGGGCATTTCATAATCCTGGCTGGCTCCATGATAGATCAGAGTGCCATTATAGTGGACCCTGTAGTATTCATCTACCCGGACGGCGGGATGTTCTCCAAAAGTGCCGGCGGCGATGGGGTATTCTGCAGTAAAATTTATCAGATCCAGATTATCATCTGCCAGATCCCGGATCGGTTTATTGGCGTTGCCGGCATCCCAACCCCCTGAGAGTACAATTGCTTGAAAATCAGTATGGGCTAAATTATCATCAAAACTATGGGTGTGAAGAATCAGGGGTGAATGTGGTCCGATCTGCATGAGCGAATCACACAAAACCTCATGGAACACCTGGAAAACGGTATTTGCATTACGGGAAGGATCAGAAAGTGATTTGTTGTTGGTATATGACCCGTAACCGGTCCATTTCAACTCACGACTTGCTCCGGCCATCATCATGGCAAAAGCATCGGTCTGGAGAAACATCTCAGTTCCGACATAGGGAGAAATAAAATCATCACAAGGATGGGGCATTTCGACCACAACATGTTGTCTGCTGGCATCAGGATTGAGAATAAACAAACCCCAGCCATTGGTAAAACTGCCTTCTACTTCATCACCGACAATATCGGGTTGATTGATATCCATATAGGATAGGTCAAGCTGTTCCCGTATGATGTAATAGGTACGGTTGTAGAGTACATCCTGGTACTCGACCAGTTCATAGTGAAAAGTGCTGCTGGAGTCACCGAGCATCTGGTCAACAGCATCAAGATCACCCACAAGCAAGGCCTCAAATATGTTACGCCAATGTTGCAGGGTGTATCCGAGTTCCGGGATAATCCGATAATCACCAAACCCATTGGTTTGAACATCAATCCAGTCCGGACCATAATCATTATAACCGGGATCAGCGATGCCTTCGGAAATATGGCTAACATAATTGTCATAAGCTGTCGTTGTTGATTCACCGCCGATAAACTCCATGAGATTCCCAGACTCATAAATGATCTCTGCCTGGAGGTCCGGCAGAAACAGGAGGAGCAAAAGGAATGCAGTGGATCGAGACCTGGAAATATTATTCACAATGGGCGGAAAATAAGGATTGTGAGGCTGAATGGTTACTGCCAATATCTAACATTTTAAGGCTCTTCCCCCAAATGCGTACCTGGAGACGAGGATATTAGGGATATAAGGGTATACGGTATAGAGGCTGTGTGAGAATAGGGACAACGTTTACCCCATGCTTTAGCTTGGGGGTATGATAACCTACTGTTTCCTTGGGCTTTAGCCCAGTATTGTTGGGCTAAAGCCCTCCTTTTTAATATTTTTATAACCCCCAGGCTGAAGCCTGGGGTAAGTATCGATAGTAACAGTACTATACGTAGATAATTAAAGATAATATTAGCAAGCAATTATTCCATTGCAATGAAGTTTTCACACAGCCTCTATAACCCTTATACCTTTATACCTCTGTACCCCAGAATATTTTATTGCCCCCCAATCTCAATGATTGTATCCAGGTACGCATTATTATAATGAACCCATTTTAAAAAGTGTCACCCCCTGATCTGTGGCAACCCCAGACTGGTTATTGACATAACTCTCCCCTTGCCCACAGTAGATCATATCGCATATTTTCACGAAGTAAAAACCAAAATGGGGATATTCATGTACACTAAGCTAAAAACAACCGTTCTGATCATGTTGCTAAGTGTGGGCGTCAGCGCTAAAAGCATTCACTATAAACTGTCCATGCCGGAGCCACATACTCACCTGTTTGAAGTCGAAATGCGTCTGGAGGGCGGTAGAGGTAAACAGGTTGTGGCCCTGCCAGTCTGGACCCCCGGATCCTACCTGGTGAGGGAGTATGCTAAAAATGTTCAGGACGTTTCAGCTCGTAGTGAAAATGGAACCCCTCTCATAATTCAAAAAATTGACAAGAACCATTGGGAAATTAGGGGGAAACGAGGGCAGGATATCATTGTTTCCTATAAGGTTTATTCCTTTGAGCACAGCGTCCGTACCAGCTTTCTCAACTCGGATCATGCTCTGGTCGTCCCAGCCAGCGTCCTGATGTATTGGCAGAAAAACCAGGGTCGCAAGCATCATCTGCACGTTGACCTACCCGAGGCCTGGTCGACGATTACCACCGCTCTTGAACCCTTTAATCAACCTGGCAATGTGGATTTTACCGCAGAAAATTATGATGAATTGGCGGACTCGCCCCTGGAGCTGGGCAACCAGCACGTCATCGAGTTTGAAGTGTTGGGTAAACCACATCTCATGGCTTTATACGGCGCCAGTAATTATATCGATTCGGTGCTGGTGGCTGATTTCACTCGGATCATAGAAGCAGAGGCGGCAATCTTTGGCGGCCTCCCCTATGATCATTATAACTTTATCTTTCATGTGGAAGAGGGGCGTGGTGGCCTGGAGCACGCCGGTTCATCGGTTAATTTTGTTTCACGCTGGTCATTTACAAACGAAAAACGGTATAAGCGTTTCCTGGCGTTGGTGGCCCACGAATTTTTTCATACCTGGAATGTGAAACGTCTCTATCCCAGAGGGATTGCCACCTTTGATTATGATAATGAGAACTATCTGGATGAGCTATGGATGGCCGAGGGATTTACCAGCTACTATGATGAACTGATCCTGCAGCGGATCGGTATCAGTAACCGGGAAGCTTATCTGGAAGTGATCAAGGATGAGATCAATACTCTGGAATCCCGTCCAGGTAAAAACCATCAGTCTGTCACCGAAGCCAGTTGGGATGCCTGGATCAAATATTATCGTCGCAATGAACATTCACCCAACTCTACGGTTTCCTACTACAACAAGGGACATCTTTTGGGCCTTCTGTTGGATCTGAAACTAATTTCAGCTACGGGGGGCAAAGCGGGTCTCGATGATGTGATGTTGAAGTTGTACCAGGATTTTGCCTTGAAGAAAAAGGGTTATTCTACCCAGGATGTGCGTCTGGCCTGTGAGTCCATCAGCGGACTAAAGTTGAATAACTTCTTCCAGGACTATGTTTTTGGGCTGAAACCACTACCCTATCAGTCAACTTTTGAGTTAGCGGGACTGGCATTGGATTCCACAGTCGAAAAAAGCGCATGGCTGGGTGCCAAACTGAGTAATCGGGGGGGCAAGGTCATGATCACCCGGGTGACGGAAGGATCTCCCGCCTGGAATGTGGGACTTAACGTGAACGACGAACTGATTGCCATCGATGGTTTTCGGGTAAAGTCAGCCACGCCTCAGTATTTCGGAGAAAAAGTCCCTGGAGACCGGATCATCTGTACTCTCAGTCGGAATGGTATTTTGCGGGATATCCATCTCACTGTAGGGTTTACCCCAACTACCATTGAAATAGTTAAACAGATCGAAGCACCAAGTGGTCAACAGAAGCAGGTGTTTGAAAAGTGGCTTGGTTTGGAGTGGGAGGCAGCAGAAACGGAGTCAGCACCGTAGGTACTTAAGTAGGATGACCTTTCCGAGGACTAGATCTACACCAGAAACAATCTCTGCGTTCATTGTGCACTCTGCTGTTCAACGTTTAAAGTGATCATTGCAAACAGGCATAAAAAAACCCCAGGAAATACCCGGGGTTTTTAATCTTCAGTGTTGTCCAGAGTTTAATATCTCGGACGCGTCTGACGGGCACGCTTTGCAGCTTTTGCTCGGCGTAAACGACGTTCTTCTGTAGGCTTTAAGTAGAAGGAGTTCTTCTTAACGTCTTTCAGAATGCCGGCTTTTTCATACTTCTTTTTGAAGCGTCTCAAAGCTTTTTCAAAAGGTTCATCCCGTTTTACGGTAACCATAACTGGCATAGTGCGATCTCACCTCCTTCCAATATTAACCTAAGTAGGTCTGCAGTTTACGACTACGGGATTTGTGCTGGAGACGCTTGATGGCTTTCTCCTTGATTTGACGAACACGCTCCCGCGTCAGGTTAAATTCTTCTCCAATTTCATTAAGGGTGAGTGCATACTCACGATCAATGCCGAAATACATCCGGATTACTTCCCGCTCTCGATCTTTTAAGGTATCAAGTGCAGAACGAATTTCTTTTTTAAGGGAATCAGACATGAGATCGAAATCGGGAGAGTCCTGATGCTCATCCTCGATCACGTCCATGAGTGAATTTTTTTCTTCTTCTTGAAAGGGCGCATCCAGAGAGTGATGACGCTTGGAAATCCTGATAGCATCGGCCACTTCTTCAGGTGCCATATCCAGCTCTTTGGCAATTTCGCGCTCAGTGGGTGTCCGTTCCAGCTTTTGCTCCAGACGATCGGAGGTTTTGGATATCTTGGAAATAGTCCCCACCCGGTTCAAGGGCAAACGTACAATTCTGGAATGCTCGGCCAGAGCCTGCAAAATGGACTGACGGATCCACCACACAGCGTAAGAGATAAACTTGAAGCCACGGGTTTCATCAAAGCGCTCAGCAGCCTTAATCAGTCCCAGATTACCTTCGTTGATCAGGTCAGTCAGTGGTAAACCCTGACCCTGATAATCTTTGGCTACAGAAACCACGAAACGCAGGTTGGCTTCAGTTAATTTTTTGAGAGCCAGACGATCACCTTGCTTCACCCGCTGGGCTAACGAGATTTCATCCTTAGGATCTAAAGGTTCGTATTGACCAATCTCCTCAAGGTACTTACTGAGGCTGCGATTTGTGTCTCCACCGATCCGTTTAACTTTTTTTGCCATAGGCTCCTGCTCTTACTGCTCAGGCCGTAGTTGACCCAGAGCCAGCGAAATTAATTTTAGACCCTAGACCTGTCAAGGCAAAAGGGGTTGTTTCTTTGATGAAAAAAGGGCTCTAAAGTGACAGGTTATTTTGATTTAACGGTGATAATAAATAGTGGCAATTATAATGGGGGGGCCGTGGTGTTTCGCACGGGTGGGCAATCAATCCAGTCGTGTTAATAGAATCTTAAACCGTTGAAACGGTTTCCCCTCTTTTCGAGTTTGCCGTTACCCACGATTGAAATCGTGGGCTTCCTCATCGTTCTTCTGGGTCTGTATCCGTGATTGAGATTGTGGGCTTCTCATCGTTTCTCTGGGTCTGTATCCGTGATTAAGATCGTGGGTGGATAAACATCTCCATGATGGTGAAAACCATGTCATTGGTCTATATGCAAATGATGGCTTTTGATCCTTCTGTGAAATCTGTGTAATCCGTGGTTAAAAACATTAGCTTGATGTGATCACGAACAAAAGGAAAAAGCTATGATTCGAAAGACCCAGGCGCGTAATCACTTCTACGATGGTTGGATCTATAAACAATTCATTGACCCTTCCCTGGGAGGTATCCGCAGACGGATCGCTGGAATTGTCCCCCAGGGCAGCCGGGTCATCGATATTGGATGTGGCACCGGTGATCAGCTCATGCATATCGCTGGACAGATCAGTACTGGCGTCTGTGTTGAGCTTTCAGAGACCATGGTAAAAACCGGTAGTCTTCAGGCCGAACAACAGGGCATCCAGAATTGTGAATTCCAGTTAGCAGACGCCACCAGTTTGGCGCATTTGGAGGACCAGAGTTTCGATTTTGCCATGAGCAGCATGGTGATCCATGAAATGCCTATTGAAAAGCGTCTGCCGGTCCTCCAGGAAATGAAACGATTGGGTAAACAGCTCATCCTGGTGGACTGGATCCATCCCCAGCCTTCTTATATCAAATTACTGGGCACTCATTTCATCGAATTTATGGCCGGTTGGGAACATTATTCAGGCTTCCGTTCATTTATGAAACATGGGGGTATACCAGCACTGATCGAGACGGTTGGCCTGGAGATCCTGGAAACTCAGATCACTACAAAAGGTACGATCCAACTCTGGATCTGTAAATCAAATTATTAAAGGGGAAAATTGAGCATGAAAAAGAATATTGAAATATGGCGAGATGAAAACGGAACACCTCACGTTAGCGCTCAATCCCTTGAGGATATGTATTGGGGACAGGGTTATGTCCATGGCCGTGACCGGGGTATGCAGATCCTGCTTATGAGGATCCTGGGCCAGGGGCGTGGTAGTGAACTATTAGATGCCAGTGATGATATGCTGGCTATCGACACCTTTTTTCGGCGGATGAACTGGCGGGATAAAACGGCTCCTGAGCTTGAAAAACTTTCCGCTAAAAACGCCCAGTATCTTAATGCTTACTGTGATGGCATCAATGCCGCCTTGGCCGAAAAAACAGCCTGGGAATATAAACTGCTAGGCTATAAGCCTGAGCAATGGGTTCCGGGAGACAGTATCATGCTGTCCAGAATGGTGGGTTACCTGACCTTATCCCAATCACAGGGTGAGGTCGAACGCTTGTTTGTTGAAATGGTGCAGGCCGGTGTCAGTCTTGAGAAGCTGGAAGCATTATTCCCGGGAATTTTAGGTGGACTGGATATCGAGCTTATCAAACAGGTCAAAATCCACGAACGCATCGTGAATCCGGAAACGTTGTGGAATCTGGCTGTCCCGCGAGCCATGGCATCCAATAATTGGGTGATTTCTGGAGATAAGACGCACTCAGGCAAACCAATTTTAGCCAATGACCCCCATTTAGAGGTGAATCGACTCCCTAATATCTGGAGTGAAATTGTACTTGGTTGTGATGGCCGGACCATGATGGGCGGATCCATGCCCGGTATGCCTGGTATCCTGGTTGGGCGTGGTCCGGAATTGGCCTGGGGCGCGACCTACTCCTTTGTTGATGCCGTCGATTCCTGGATCGAAAAGATTAAAGATGGTAAATACTATCGAGAAGAGGATGATCAATGGCATCAGTTTGAAATTCGAACCGAATTGATCAAGCGTAGGAAAAAGGAATCGGTCAGAGTTAAATTTTATGAAAATATACATGGCTCCCTGGATGGTCCACCCCAGGATGACGGTTACTATTTGGCAACACGTTGGGCTGCTGCAGATTCTGGTTCTGCTGCGGTTAATGCCATTATCGATATCTGGTCTGCGACATCAGTGGAAGACGGTATGAATACTTTGGGTCCTATGGAAACATCCTGGGATTTTGTGTTTGCTGATGCTCAGGGTAATATTGGTTTTCAAATGACAGGCAGTGCACCGATTCGTCGTAAGGGCATTAGCGGCTTTGTCCCCTTGCCAGGCTGGAAAACTGAGAATGACTGGCAGGGTTATCATTCACATCTGGATATGCCCCGTATAATCAATCCAGAACAAGGCTTTTTCTCCACGGCCAATCATGATCTAAACCATCTGGGAAAGACCAATTCCATCAATATGCCCATGGGTTCCTATCGAACGAACCGGATCGATGCTTTGTTGAAAGCAGGGTCTTCTTTTGGTGTGGAGGATATTTTTAAGATGCATGGTGATTTGTATTCCCTGCAGGCCAAAGCGTTTATGAATCATCTGAAACCACTTTTACCGGATACACAACTGGGACATATTCTGAAGGAATGGGACTTGTGTTACGATGCTCAAAGTCAGGGTGCTTATCTGTTTGAACAATTCTATAAGGAACTGTATCGAGAAGTTTTCGGCAAGGGTGGACTCAGTGAAACAGTGACTGACTACCTTTCCAGTGAGACCGGAACTTTTATCGATTTTTACAGCAATTTTGACGCGATTCTCCTGGCTGGGTCGTCGCCCTGGTTTAGTGGCAGAAGTCGTGAACAAATCTACAAGTCCGCGTTAGAGCAAATTTCTCAAGTTGAGATCAAGTCCTGGGGTGCTGTCCAGCAGTTCAAGATGAAGCATATTTTATTTGATGGCAAAATGCCTGGATTTTTGGGGTTTGATAAAGGACCTATAACCGGAGTGGGTGGACGAGCCACCATACACCAGGGACAGATCTATCGGAGTGCTGGTCGCGTGACAACCTTCATGCCTTCGTTTCGCATGACCATGGATATGGCAAGCTCAGAAATGCATTCCAATCTGGCTGGTGGACCTACTGATCGTCGTTTTTCCAAGTGGTATACTTCTGGTTTACAGGGATGGTTGGATGGTAGCTATAAACTGACCAAACCGGATGAGGATCAACCCAAATTAGAGTTTTAATTGCATGAGCCACAAAGACACAAAGGTTCTAAGGGTTTTTCTCTTTCTTTGCGAGAGAGTGATAACAACTGCAGTAATTCATATTAGCCCGGTGGATATTGAGCGTGTCTCCCTGAGACTCTCCAGGGGTGTACGCATGGGATTCTCTATGAACATAGCCCAACATTATTATCCGCCACTTTAATAATGCCCAAAAATAACCCTCATATCCGAGTCGAAATATCCTATTATCCGGGGACATTAAAATTATTGAAAGGGAATAAAATGCGGTTCAGTTTTATAGTAATTAGTAGTGTGGTCATGGTGACACTGGTTGCCTGTGATTCAAAAGAAAGAGTGAAAGCTCCCGAACAAAGTCAATCAACAGCTACTCCTCATCAGACTGCTTCAAATAATCATCAGGTCAAAGTGGAAGAAGTGATTCAGGCCAAATCGTACACTTATTTAAGAGTGACAGAGGGCAGTCAGGAATATTGGATCGCTACATCCAAACAGATCATTGAAGAAGGTCAGACTCTTCATTATGGGCAAGGTCTGGAGATGAAAAACTTTACAAGCAAGGAACTGGAACGAGATTTCGAGAGTATTTGGTTTGTGGGTCAAATGGACGGTGCCGGTAGTATGGCGCGAAGTACGAGTTCAACTTCTCCCAGCGGCAATCATCCAAACGTAAGAACTGAAAGTATCTCTGTCGAAAAGGTGACCGATGGTGTATCGATCCAGGAACTCTATGCTGATATGTCAGCATTTGAAGGTAAAACCGTGAGCGTGCGTGGTGAAGTAACAAAGTTTAACAGCAAGATCATGGGTCGTAATTGGGTTCATTTGCAGGATGGCACCAGCTCAGGTGAATATTTTGATGTGACCATCACCACCATGGATCCGGTTAAAGTGGGTGATGTAGTGGTTTTTAAAGGGAAAGTGACCCTGAAAAAAGATTTTGGCGCTGGTTACAAGTATGACCTGATCATAGAAGAGGCTGTGCTGGTAGCTGAGAGTTAAGCAAATTGTTTTCAGTTTGAAACTGCATTTGGTATAAACCATCTAACCCAGCTTCACAATCTTAAGAGACCGGTTGAAACCAGGACCTTGAATATTGAAGAAATAGATCCCGCTGGATTGCTGTCCCCCGTGATCACCTGTTCCATTCCAACTTAGCTCGTAATTGCCGGCCCTTTGCAGCTGCCTGTTCTGGATCGAGGTGACGACCCTTCCCCGGACATCAAGAATAGTGATCGTGACTTTCATATCCCGCTCCAAAGTATAATTCAGGGTGGTGCTGGGGTTAAAAGGGTTGGGGTAATTGAACATGGTGATCTGTGGTTGAGCGGGTTGGGGATTCCAAATTGCTGTCTCCGGATTTAAACGACTTTTCAGATTAAGAATTCGTTGATATGATTCTTCTATTCGAAAACGGGGAATAGTCTCACTCAGTACCTGAGTCGTGATATGTTCCACCAGCAGGGGCACAAGCCGGTGTCCATCCAGATCATCATCCCAGTTATAGAGTAAAATATCTACACCGGCATTGATAGCCAGGGTGACAGCCTCGGTCAAGCCATAGTTCTGGGTAATGGCACCCATCATCATGGCATCAGTCACGACGACGCCATTGTAGCCCATGGTTTCCCGCAACAGGCCGTTGATCGTGGCCGCCGAGAGAGTCGCTGGATAGAGAGGGTCAAAATCTGTGTTGAAAACATGGGCGCTCATAATCATATCCACGCAGCCGGAATCCATGAGTGAGTAATAGGGCTCCAGTTCGATCTCCTGCCAGGTGTCGGTTATATCCGTAAAGCCCAGATGACTGTCACCAACGGAACTACCGTGTCCGGGAAAATGCTTAAGGGCAGTGAGTTGATCATTCTGGTGGAATTCATCCATAAACCAATAGGCGTTCTGAGTGACGATATTCGGGTCGGCACCATAGCTACGATCACCAATGACATTTCCCGGATTCAAGCGTAGATCAACCACCGGGGCAAAATTGGTGTTAAGCCCAATGTCGTTGAACCAGGAACTGAACATCGAGGCTACCTCACGTGTAGTTGTTTCATCGTTTTGCTGACCCAGCTCATAGGCGCTTGGCGAATTATGGAAGCCATTTGAGAGCCTCAGATTTGTTACTGAACCGCCTTCCTGATCAGTAGCTATAAAGAGAGGTATCAGGGCGTTAGCCTGAAGTTCAGAGACAAGCTGAGATGCCTGACTCGCATTTTCAATATTACCATAGACCCGATAAAGTAGCACTCCGCCCACATTGTATTCAGTAATTTCATCCAGAACTACTTGAGGGGTTGTTTCCCCCGAGAAGCCGAAGATGATCATTTGACCAATTTTGTAACGTAGGCTGTCATGTTCCCAAAGATCGTTTTGGGCAGATAATGAATTTAATAGCAATACATGGCTTAAGAGCAGGAGAAGAAGTTTTTTCATGGTGTCCTTTTTAGCGTTGTTGAAAAATAACTAAAGGGCAGGAACAAGACCAACACATAATGACCTTTGTGCAAAATTGACGCCCTCGCAAAAAGCGCAGAGACGCAAAGTGTTGATATATAGGAATTTAGGCTTGTTCATTATATGTGGTTGTATTTAATGGTTTTAGGGCACATTTCATGAATTCTCAGATACTTCTAGCGGTTTCGTGCAAAATTGTATTATTCATAAGTGGGTACATCTGATTGCAGGACTCGGTCACACCGTTTAGATTGAGCCATGTCAAAACAAGCAGAAGCAAAGCGAAGCGATAAGCCAAAGATATTCATCATCCATGGTCCCAACCTGAACTTATTGGGTTCCCGTGACCCTGAGCAATACGGCACGTTAACCTTGGATAAAGTAAATACCGCCATCCGCAAAAAGTCCCGTGAACTGAACTTGGAAACCCGGATTATTCAGACCAACCATGAAGGTCGCATCATTGATCTCCTGCATCGACGCCGGAAATGGGCGGATGGCATTATTATAAATCCCGGTGCCTTCACCCATTATTCCTACGCTATTCGAGATGCCATCGAAGCCATCAGAACGCCTGTGGTAGAGGTGCATCTTTCCAATATTTATGACCGGGAAGACTTCCGCAAAATTTCCGTAACGAAAGAGGTCTGCGTTGCCCAGTTCTATGGTAAACAAGTCGAATCATATCTGGAAGCACTGGAATATTTCGGATTGAAGATTGAAGATTGATGGTCTCGCAAAAACTACCTCTCGCAGAGCACGCAGAGGCGCAGAGTATTGATATTTATGGATTTAGCAGCATTTGCGTTATATGGTTAATATTAAATGAGTTAGGGCGTATTTGGTGATTTTTATATTACTTTTTGCGGTTTCGTCAAGATTGAAGATTGAAGATTGAAGAAATTCAGCGTTCGTCAAATGAGTGTTTGATATTAATAATGCGCTAAGAAAAGAACACTTGTCAATAGAAGGGGTCTAGATATACGAGCAAGGATTAATTGACTTTGAATAAAGAAGAGGCTATTACTTCGGCGTTCTTCAATTGTTTATCGGTGCTCGATATTCACACCACCCCCAAACCTCTAACCCCAAACATCTAACTGAGGAATAACAATGTTATCAACCCTGGACTTTAGTATCATCATCATTTTCCTGGTGGGAATTTCTGCCTACGGGCTTTATAATAGTCGATTTAACAAAACCTCGGAAGATTATTTTTTGGCAGGACGGGATATGCCCTGGTGGGCGGCCATGCTTTCTATTGTGGCGACAGAAACGTCGGTTCTCACCTTCATTAGCATTCCGGGTCTAGCTTATCGAGATGATTGGTTTTTTCTCCAACTGGCACTGGGTTACATCTTAGGACGAATTTTAGTCAGCATTTTTCTACTTCCTGCCTATTTCAAAAGTGGAATCACATCCATCTATGAGGTGCTGGGTGAGCGTTTTGGTGCTCGAATCCAAAAAACAGCATCAGGCGTTTTTCTCGTCACCCGCATTTTGGCAGACGGGATCCGTTTTCTTGCCACAGCTGTTATTGTGCAAGTAGTTACGGGCTGGACATTACCGGTTGCGGTTCTGGTTATTGGGGCTGTGACAGTGATCTACACTCTCATGGGTGGGATTCGAACGGTGGTCTGGGTGGACAGTTTTCAGTTTGTTCTTTATCTCGGAGGGGGATTGGTGGCTGTATTCTATATTTTAGGTCATAGTGATGCAAGTCTTGGCAATATGCTTTCCCAGCTAAGCTCAGAAGGAAAGCTTGATGTATTACGATGGGGATGGAATTTCTTTTCAGACCCCTGGCTCCTCTTCTCTGCTGTATTGGGAGGAATGCTGCTGTCCTTTGCTTCTCATGGGGCAGACTATATGATGGTTCAAAGAGTTTTATCTGTACGTGACTTATCTGGTGCCAGGAAGGCCATGATTGGCAGTGGCTTCTTCGTCTTTTTACAGTTTTCTGTTTTCCTTCTGGCCGGCTCCCTGATCTATATCTATCTCGGAGGTATTGAGATTGAGAAAGATCGTGAGTTCTCCACATTTATTGTAAATGAGCTCCCGGTAGGATTAAAAGGTTTGTTACTTGCGGGAGTTTTATCGGCAGCCATGTCCACCCTGAGTTCATCAATAAACTCCCTGGCCTCCTCTACGGCAACTGATTGGATCGGCAAGGCTGTAACCATTAAGACCTCTCGGTTGATAAGTCTGGCGTGGGCTATCGTTTTAATTGGAATTGCCCTGGTCTTTGATGAGTCAGATAAGTCTATTGTGGTGATGGGCTTGCAGATCGCATCGTTTACTTACGGTGGACTATTGGGATTATTTTTACTGACCAAGATTGACAGAGACTTCTCACAAGCCAGTCTTATTGCAGGCCTGGTTGCTTCTATGCTGATCGTATTTGTCTTAAAAGAAGCTGGGTTAGCCTGGACCTGGTTTATAGGTTTTTCAGTATTGACCAATATGATCGTGGTTTATGCTGTTGATTGGGGAATGAAACTAGCGCCCCGTAAGTAATCCTAGGATCACAAGAATGATGGTCATCAACCAGGTGTTGAAGTATTGAGTGAGATTCAGCCCCAGCAGTAGCAAAATGTCGCGTTCCTCAGCAGAGAGATCTTTTGCTTGATTTTCGATGGTTCCTGAGCGCTGGAGGGGGCTGTCAATCCGGAAAACAAACTGTTCATTGGGAGCATCCTCTTTGATCCAACTCCAAGCCCCCCGGATCAGATCGAAAGACCTGAAATAATAAATGCTGCCACTGGATAGTTCCAGTTTACTACGTTGGAAATCCTTCCAGTGAAAATCAAGATGCCCCAATTCTTTCTCAGAGACACGATCAAAAATCGTCAGATGCATGTTGGCTTTTCCATTTGACCTAAAACGGAGCTTACGACTTCCTACTTCGGCCGAACCATCAGGGCTCCAGAATCCTTTGCGCCTCCACTTACCAAAGAGTTTAGGGCTGAATTGAAATCCATAACTACGAGGAACAGCGCCCTCTTTGGACCAATTGATCATCGATTTTTCAGTCATAGCATTAATCTCCTATAGGTTGCCACAAAGGCATGCAGTCACAAAGTATCACAAATTAAATAAAAAGTACATTTCAATATTTGCCACTATCCCCTGGTCATCCAGCGCATAATATTTGAAAATTTGAGAGGAACCCCCTGCATCAGGATGGCAGCCCGAAAGATGCGGGAGCCGCCCCAGACGACCAGCAAGGTAAACATTATCACACCGATCAAGCCGACCCAGGGTTGCCAGGCAGGGATAGTCACCGGAGTTGCCAATCGTAAAACCATTACCATGGGTGTGAAAGGCGGTATAAGTGAAAGCCAGGTGGCGAAGGTCGATAAGGGTTCCTTAAGGACTGGAAACATGACAAACATGGGGATCATCATGGGAAACATGGCTGGAAAAGACAGTGATTGGGCATCTTTAGCATCATTCGCCACAGATCCTAAACTGGTCATTAAAGCACCAAGCATAAATAAAAGGATGACCAGATTTACGAAGAACCAGGGCAGGATATCATAGGGAATAAAGGCATCAAAACCACGATATTTCATAAACAGAACGCCACCACCAACATAGACTAGTGTGCTGGTTAACGCCACGGCCAGGCCTCCAAGAATTTTGCCCAACATGAATTGAAAGGGCGTGATAGAACCCAGGATGACCTCAACGATCCGCTGAGTTTTCTCTTCCATAACGGCACTTAACTGGGGCATGGCTCCCATCATGGACATCATGAACATAAGCATGACCATTACCAGCGGGATTGCAATTGATTGTAATTCATTGCTGGCAACAGCATCAATAATGTTTCCGTCTTGATCTACAGTCAGTAAGCCCTGGGGGCTAATATTTGCCCAATTAAACAGATCGGGGATCTGGGATTCTTCTATTCCGGCCTGCTCCAGGCGTAATCGTCGGAGATGATCATTAATTGGACCACGGATCCAGCGCCGGACATCATCCAAAGCTGCACTTTCAGAATGATAGTTGATCTGAGAGTTTTCCGGATCAACCCCAGGATGTATTGCTGATGCTCCAATATGTAGGAACGCGTGAATTTCGGCATCACGGATCCGGTCAGAGAGTTGACTCATCTGGAGGGTCAGATCGGATTCGACCTGCTGCAGTTCGATCAGATACTCAGGTTGGTTCTGTTCACCATTTTCCTCATCAAAAATGGCCGTCTCATTGCGTTGTTCTGCCGCTGCAACCAGAATATGCCCCAATTGATGGGTCTCATCAATAACCACAACATGTCTTGTACGCGTGTCAACATGGTCTTTTAGTAGCGCCATGGCAATGATACTGCCACTCATAAATATGGGTAGCATGACCAGGCCGATGATAAACCCCTTGGTTTTAACAGCAGCGATATACTCACGTAAAGCCAGACGCCAGATCTTATACATTTGCGACCTCCTTTGCGCCGGCAATCCGGATGAAAATATCGTGCAGTGAGGGCTTCATGATCTCGAAGCTCAATAATGTGTTGGATTTCATAATTTCTTTTAGAATGACCTGGTGATCAAAATCTGGCGCGAGTCTCAGTTCCTGGATCTGTCCGAAATCATGCACTTTTTCAACGCCCGTGATTGTGTCCAGTCCCCTGGTTTTATCCTCGCAACGTATCTTTAAAGTGTCTGATCCATAGGTGTTCTGAATCTCTTCCAGTGTACCATCCAGCACCTTTTTCCCTTTATGGATCATGAAGATATAGTCACAAACCTTCTCAGCAGTGCCCATATCATGGGTTGAAAAAATGATGGTGGCACCCTGCTTCTGCAGATCCAGCATGGCGGATAGCAAGTTGTTGGTATTGACAGGATCGAGACCGCTGAAGGGCTCATCGAGAATGATCAGATCTGGCTTGGAAATGACAGTAGCGATAAACTGGACCTTTTGACTCATCCCCTTGCTCAGGGTATCCACCTTCTTGTTGGCCCAGTCACTTAAATCCATTTTTTCCAGCCATTGATCGATCTCGCCTGTTTCTGCTCGTCCTACCTTTAATTCACAGTAAAACTTGAGCAAATCCCGGATTTTCATCTTCTTATAGAGACCACGTTCTTCAGGCAGATATCCAATACGGTCGGTGTGTGTGTCAGTACGAGGTTCCCCAAAAACTTTAATTGAGCCTGAATCAGGATAAAAAATATTCATCATCATGCGAATGGTAGTTGTTTTCCCGGAACCGTTTGGTCCAATAAAGCCATAAATACTACCAGCGGGCACTTCTAGTGACAGGTCATCAACCGCTATAAAGCCGTTGAAGCTTTTGGTGATATTTTGAAGAGCAATTGTGTTCATTCAGCGTAGATCCTCTTTAATATTCGTATCAGTAAGTATGTGTCAATATAAACGGTAATTGAGGGTTAACTGATTAAATCGTCAAGTGGTCATGTAAAGCTTGTTGATCGGAGCTTGTCATTTTCAGGCAGGGAAGACCACTGGGGGTGACTAAAAATCTGCTTTTTCAAGGAGAGCTTTTGGATATCATCAGCAAAACTTTGGTCTGTTGCATCAAGCAATAGCTGTAGAATTTCCAGATCCGTGAATCGGTGGATCTCTCGAAGTCCCTGAAATTCGGCTGCAAGGGATGTTTGAAATAGAACAGGATCATCAGAATTGATAGAGATGGGGATGCCAAGATCGTAGAGTGTACGAACGGGATGGTCACTATAATGGGGATAAAGAGCTGTTCGAATATTGGAGAAGGGGCAGATTTCCAGTGGTATGCGGTGGTCTTTTAAGTAGGCGAGAAGTTTTGGATCCTCTACTGCTCTGATACCATGGCCAATACGATCGGGATGTAATTCAGTCAAAGCTTCCCAAATGCTGGTCGGTCCAAGGGCTTCACCAGCGTGGACTGTGGTGTGTAGATCATGATGTTTAGCTTTGGTATAAATACCTTTGTATAGACCGGGAGGATGTTTTGCTTCATCACCACCAAGGCCTATACCAATGACACCCTCGTTTTTCAACTCTAACACCTGATCAAGCATCAAGCCAGCCATGGCGGTGTCACTTCCCCGAACGAGATCAGCAATGAGATTGACATGGATGCCATCAACCATTGCTAAACCTTGACGAATGGATTGGCTGATTAACGAAACGTCCAAACCAGTATGAGCAAAATCAGGAGGAGAGAAAAATGCTTCCGCGTAAATAATATTTTGATGCTTTAGTTGCCGGGCAACAGCCTGGGCAATATGAGTGAAATCGTCAGGTTCTCGGATAAAAGTATTCTTCCAGGACCACAACTGCAGGAAGTGATGAAAGTTTGTGTATTGAAACTTTGAGTTTAATGATTCAAGGGTAAGTGTTTTACTTAAAACTGGATCATATTTATTGATGAGTTGCCAGAGTGTATCCAGCGGAATGGCTCCTTCCAGGTGAAGGTGGAGTTCGATCTTGGGTATCTTCGTAAAATTGACCATTTGGTGAGACATCCTCTTCGTTTTTAGAGACAAATAAGATAGGAGGTGACTCATGAATCCACAGTGGTTTCGTGAGGAGCAGAAATTTGCACTAGCGTAAAAGAGTGGCAACTCTCAGACAGAGAGATGTAGCCATGTGCTTTTAGCATACCCAGCAGGTCGCTATAGTTTGGCTGGAAACAGGTAATTATGGTGACTGTCCAGTCAGTCTGCAATATGTCATCATTTACTTCTTGCGGTATTTGTGCGCATCTGCTAAGGTAAGCAATTTCTGGTGTTGTGTTAATAGCTGATATTTATGTAGATACAGCATGACTAATGGGTCGGTATAAAATATTTTCTTCGAATATGTTGAGAATAGTGTCACATCTCATGATGTTGATAAGGTTATGGCTCTCGTAGCTATATTATGCGGAAAGAGGCTCATTTCAGGTGTTTTTGATCATTGCTTTGAAAGATAAACCGCTTTCCTGATGCGTTCATTCAGACCAGTGGGTGCAAGAACGTGCGTCTCACGTAAAAAATGTAAGGAATTGGATCGAACTGTGCACCTCGGGAGAAAAGCAAGATCAATGCTCAGAAAATGCAAAATCCTCTTCCAGTCACTACCTCCAACAAATATCTTGAAAGTTCGAATTGAGGAATTTATGCATAATGAGAAATTAATTGTTCATGGTGCTCGCGAGCACAACTTAAAAAATATTGATCTAGAACTTCCCCGGGAAAAGTTCATCGTTATAACCGGGTTATCCGGGTCAGGTAAAACATCACTGGCTTTTGATACGATTTATGCTGAGGGCCAACGTAGATATGTCGAGTCATTATCTGCCTATGCACGACAGTTTCTTGGTTTGATGGAAAAACCAGATGTTGATTACATCGATGGTTTATCACCAGCAATATCCATTGAACAAAAGACAGCCGGAAGAAATCCACGCTCAACAGTTGGAACCGTGACAGAGATACATGATTACTTAAGATTACTCTTTTCCAGAATCGGTAAACCAATATGCTACAATTGCGGTAGACCCGTAACCAAACAAACGGTTCAGCAAGTTGTAGATTCAGTATTGAACCTAAAACATGATGCAAACATTCAAATTCTAGCACCCATTGTCCGTGGTCGTAAAGGAGAGTTTAAGGAAACTTTCAAAGAGATCAAGCGAGAAGGATTTGTCAGAATTCGCGTTGACGGTAAAATACAGGAAGTAGCCCGGCTCAAAGCTCTAGAGAAAAATATAAAACACAACATTGAAATTGTTGTAGATCGCCTGGTTATCAACGAAAGATTCAAGGATCGATTAACAGACTCCGTTGAACTTGCCCTCAAACATGGTTCTGGAATGATCATCATTGATGTGGTAGGCGAAGAAGAACATATATTTTCAGAACACTACGCTTGTCCATATTGTGAGATAAGCTATCCAGAGCTGGAGCCAAGATTATTTTCCTTCAATGGTCCCTATGGTGCATGCCAAAGCTGCGATGGTCTTGGCATGCAAACGAGTATGGATGTAAATCTTATTGTACCAGATAAAAGGAGATCTTTGATTCAAGGTGCCGTTGCACCGCTTGGTGAACAACCCCGGGGCAATTGGTATGCAGCCATTCTAAAAAGTTTAGCAAAACACTATAACTTTAAATTTACCCAACCCTGGAATACAATAAGTGATGAAGCAAAGCATGCGATAATTCGAGGAACCGGTGACAAAAAAATTAAAATGGCTTATGAATCTGATCGCTGGAAGGGTGAATATGAGGGTGGCTTTGAAGGTGTGATTCCCAATCTGGAAAGACGCTATAAGCAGACTACATCGCCAGGGATAAGAAAATGGATAGAAGGCTTCATGAGTTCACTTCCCTGCGAATCCTGTGGTGGAACAAGATTGCGGGTTGAAGCAAATCATGTATTTGTTGGTGGAAAAAGCATAAATGACTTGAGTCAAATGCCCATTAAAGATATCTATCAGTTTATAGAAAAAATAAAACTCTCTAAAACTGATCAGATAATTGGTGATCAAATATTAAAGGAAGTGCAAGCCAGATTAAGATTTCTGATAAACGTTGGGTTGGATTACTTAAATCTATCACGAACAGCAGGCACTTTATCTGGAGGAGAAGCACAAAGGATCCGATTGGCAACCCAAATTGGTTCCCAGTTAGTTGGTGTGCTTTATATTCTGGACGAACCATCAATCGGCCTTCATCAACGCGACAACAGAAAGCTGATTGAGACCCTGAAACATCTTCGAGATCTTGGTAATACTGTGATTGTTATCGAACATGATCAGGAAACCATGGAAGAAGCCGATATCCTGGTAGATATGGGACCAGGAGCCGGAGAGCATGGTGGAGAAATTGTGGCAGTTGGCCCCCCAAAGTCTTTCCGGAAAAACAAAGCGTCGCTCACCGCAAAATATCTTACTGGTGAATTATCGATTCCTGTACCACTCCTGCGGCGTGAAGGACGCAATAGCAAGATCAAACTTATTGGAGCTCGGGGAAACAATCTTCAAAAACTGACCCTGGATTTTCCCTTGGGAAAATTTATTTGCGTCACCGGAGTCTCCGGTTCAGGAAAATCTTCTTTGATCAACCAGACTCTTTATCCGGCTCTGGCCAGATCGATATACAACACAAAGATCACAGCTCTCCCCTTTGACAGAGTTGAAGGCCTGGCATACATCGACAAAGTCATCAATATAGACCAGTCCGCAATCGGGCGCACTCCCCGATCAAATCCAGCCACCTATACGGGATCCTTTACATTCATTAGAGATCTGTTTTCACAACTTCCAGAGTCAAAATTGCGGGGTTACAAACCAGGGCGATTTTCTTTTAATGTTAAGGGCGGACGTTGTGAAAGCTGTCGGGGTGACGGAATTCGCAAGATAGAAATGCATTTTTTGCCGGATGTATATGTACAATGTGAAGATTGCAGGGGTAAACGTTATAATCGCGAGACTCTGCAAATTCAGTTCAAGGGTAAGAATATCTCCGACATTTTAGAGATGTCCATCGAGGATGCTTTCGCTTTTTTCAAAGCGATACCGGGCTTAAAACGTAAACTCAAAACGCTGGTAGAAGTAGGCCTGGGCTATGTCAAGTTAGGTCAGCAAGCCACTACTTTATCCGGAGGAGAAGCTCAACGCGTTAAACTTGCCAGCGAATTGAGCAAAATGGGAACAGGGCGGACATTCTATATTCTGGATGAGCCGACAACCGGTCTGCATTTTGAGGATGTGAAAATGCTGCTTTCCGTGCTTAATCGTTTGGTTGACAAAGGCAATACAGTTCTGGTTATTGAACACAACCTGGATGTGATCAAATCAGCAGACCATGTGATCGATTTGGGTCCCGAAGGAGGAGATGGCGGAGGCGAAATACTGGCCATGGGCACTCCTGAAGAGATCATCCGGGTTGAAAGATCGTATACCGGACATTATCTAAAAACAATGCTAAACAAGTAGACATGCAGCACGCTACCCCCTACGGGATTTGAATCATTATCAAACATTTCAATACGTTTTCTATGACAGGATCTGAATGATAAAACAAAACATGACCATATTCTTTGTCAAGAACCAGGAAGTCGCGACCTGTTTTTACCAGAATCTATTTGAAGTTGAGCCAATTCTCAACGTGCCCGGAATGACCGAATTCAGACAGGATACAGGTTTTAGCTTGGGCTTGATGCCGTTGACAGGTATAAAAAAGCTGATTGGTGAACAATATTTCCAACCATCCCCGGGAAAGACCCCACCGGTTGAATTGTATCTGACAGTGGATGATCCGGAGGTCTATCTGGAACGAGCAATAAAAAATGGTGCCGAGTTAATATTGCCCGTGGCAAGACGTGACTGGGGTGACCGTGCTGGCTATTGTATGGATATAGATGATCATGTCCTGGCTTTTGCAGAACCGAATATAAATGATGGTCTCAGATCTTAATTCTTCAATAATCAATTGTTAAAGGCCTATCAGGCTTCCCTTGGAAAACGCCCCACCCACCGACTATATTTGCCGGTTCAAATTTTGCCGAAATGACATCTGCAAAAACAATATGAAAGATAAGTATTATTACATTTGATGAGTGATTTGACCCAACCCGGACAATTAACAGAGGAGCAGGAATTCGACCGGGCTTTACGGCCCCAGAGTTTGGCTGATTTTGTGGGACAGAAACGTACTGTTGATCAGCTGAAGATTTTTATTGAGGCAGCCAAGCAACGAAATGAGGCCTTGGATCATGTGCTTCTTTTTGGGCCTCCCGGATTGGGAAAGACCACCCTGGCAATGCTCATGGCCAAAGAATTAGAAGTGAATATCAAGATCACATCTGGTCCGGTTATGGATAAAGCAGCTGATCTTGCCGGGCTTCTGACCAACCTGGAAGATCGAGACGTGTTTTTCATTGATGAAATACACCGGCTGAACCACGTTGTTGAAGAATATCTTTACTCAGCCATGGAAGATTACCGAATTGATATCATGATCGATAAAGGTCCAAGCGCTCGAAGTGTCCAGCTCAATCTAGAACCTTTCACCCTCATCGGGGCAACTACCCGGGCTGGTTTGTTGACGCCGCCCATGCGGGCTCGTTTTGGAGTGGTTCTGAGGTTAGATTTTTATGAGCCAGAGCAGCTACAACTGATTATTAAGCGTTCCGCCAATATTCTTAATGTACCCATTGATGATGAGGGTGCAATGGAACTGGCCAAACGCAGTCGTGGTACCCCGAGAATTGCTAATCGGTTGTTACGCCGTACCCGGGATTATGCTCAGGTAAAAGGTAGCGGATCCATCAATAAACAGATCGCAAATAATGCTCTGTCCATGCTAAGTGTGGATGAATACGGTCTGGACGATATGGACAAAAGAATCCTTTCCGCATTAATCGAGAAATTTGATGGGGGACCAGTTGGCCTGAATTCTTTGTCAGTAGCTGTGGGAGAAGAAGCCAACACACTTGAAGAAGTTTACGAACCCTTTCTGATTATGGAAGGGTTTTTAGTGAGAACCGCCCGGGGACGTCAGGCAACACCACAGGCTTATCGCCACCTGGGCTTTGTCCTAAAATCTGAGTTACCGCAAACCAGTTTATTTCAAAAAGAGAAAGACTAATATATGTTGTTTGATCGCGCAAAGGCTCTGACCTTATCCGACTTTGACTATGAACTTCCAGATGATATGATCGCCCAATATCCGGCTACCAAGAGAGATGGTTCAAAACTATTACTCCTGGATGCCCAATCTGGCGATGTAAAACATAGTAAATTTTCAAGTGTTGTTGATGTTCTGGAATCTGGAGATCTCCTGATTTTGAACAACACGAAAGTTTTCCCTTCCAGATTATTCGCCCGTAAAGACAAGACCGATACCGAAATAGAACTGTTTCTGCTTCGCGAACTAGGTAATAATTTATGGGAAACACTAGTAAAACCAGCTCGCAAGGTTAGGGTTGGCAACAAATTGGTTATAGGGGATAAGATCACCTGTGATGTTGTTGATAATACGGTTTCAGGGGGACGGGTTGTCCGGTTTGACAAGAATGGTGGAGACTTCTTTTCAATCCTGGATGAAGTCGGTCACTGGCCTCTACCGCCTTATATTGATCGTGAAGCTGATGACAAGGACAAAGAGCGCTACCAAACGGTTTATGCTGAACATCGGGGAGCTGTTGCAGCTCCAACTGCCGGTCTCCATTTTACCGAAGCTTTGCTGAAAAAAGCTGAAGCCAAAGGTGTTGAGTTCCAATATGTGACGCTGCATGTAGGCCTGGGAACGTTCAGACCGGTGAATGTTGAAGATATCACCAAGCATCAAATGGATGCGGAATATTTTAATGTTCCTGAAGAGACGGTGGCCGCCATTAAAAAGGCCAAAACCGAGGGCCGCCGGGTGATCGGTGTGGGGACTACCGTGGTAAGAGCTTTGGAATCGGCTGTTATGTATCCCCGGGAATTGGAAGCCGGTGATGGGTGGACCAACAAGTTTATTTATCCACCTTATACATTTCGGGTGATTGATGGGATCATTACGAATTTCCATCAACCCAAATCAACTTTGCTAATGCTGGTTTCGGCCCTGTCGTCCAAGGAAAAGATTCTCAATGCCTATAAGATCGCAGTGGAAAAGGGGTATCGCTTCTTCAGTTATGGCGATGCAATGTTCATTCGATAACATGAAAATTTGAAACCACGAATTACGCGAATTACGCTAAGAAGAAAAACTTCATGGTGAATTTGAAAATAGAAAATAGAAAATAGAAAATAGAAGACAGAAGACAGAAGACAGAAGACAGAAAATGCCCAAACCACCTAACCCCCAACCCCTAACCCCTAACCTCAGAATAGGAACTGGTTATGATGTTCACCGCCTGGTAGAGGGGCGGGATATGATCCTGGGGGGGGTTAAAATTCCTTTTGAGAAAGGAACCTTGGGTCACTCCGATGGCGATGCCTTGACCCATGCCATTGCCGATGCTGCGCTTGGCGCTCTGGCTCTTGGTGATATTGGTCAGCATTTTCCTGATACAGCTGCAGAATATGAAGGCGTTTATTCTATTGACCTTTTAAAACAGGTGAATGGGCTGATAAAAGCACAGGGCTATGTGGTTTTCAACCTGGATTCAACTATCGTATTACAACGCCCCAAAGTGATGGGTTTTCTGCCAGAAATGCGTCAAAAGCTGGCGATTGCATTGGACATTTCATTAGAACAAATCTCGGTGAAAGCCACAACCACCGAAGGTCTTGGAATAACTGGTCAGGGTGATGCTGTAGCGGCTCAGGCCGTTTGTTTACTGACCAGGTGTAAATAAGCCGCTGATTCACGCGGATAAATGCGGATAAAGCATAGATATGTACTTTATTGCCACCTTTGATTATTACGTTTCAATCCGTGATAATCTGCGAAAACCCGTGGTAAAAAGAGTATATCGATAATTCTGATCTATGCTAGATACGCTTTTTAATTTTATTGAACAAGCACCAGCCTGGCTCGTCTTTGTAGCGGTATTCTTAGCCTCATATATCGAGAATATTTTTCCGCCCATTCCTGGAGATACCATTCTGATCTTTGGTGCTTATCTGGTTGGTCGAGGTGATCTATCTTTTAGTATGGCCATGGGCACAACTCTACTGGGTAGTGTGCTGGGATTTATGACGCTCTATGTTGTGGGCTATAAATATGGCCGTGGTTTCATGTACTCAAAACAGCAGACCTGGTTTTCTGCGAATAGTATGGAGCGGGTTGAAAAATTATTTGATAAGTGGGGCTATGGTGTTGTTTTGATCAATCGCTTTCTGGCCGGTCTTAGAAGTGTGGTCGGTTTGTTTTCTGGTATTGGTCAATTAAAGGTTTGGAAGGTCCTGGTCCTTTCAACAGTTTCAAGTTTACTCTGGAATGGTACGCTCATCTGGCTGGGTAGCTCAATTGGTGAGAACTGGGATCAGATAGCGGCTTACTTAAAGCGCTACAACACAGTTGTGACCATCATCATCATGCTGGTTATTAGTGGTTTTCTGATTCATCGCTATGTTATCGTGAAAACCAACATAATGGAAAAGCCAGATTAGAATCTCAGTTTGACACGAATGCCACGAAAAAAATGACTTGGTATAAAAAAACACCGATGATAATAATCCGGACACTTTTGTGAACATTTGTGATATTCGGATCTAAATGAAAACAATGAATTTCAAACCTTTCTCTATTCCCGCTCACACCAAGGTAAATCTGGCTCTTCGGGTTTTACAGAAACGCCCGGATGGTTACCATAATCTGGATACGATCTTTCAGGAACTGGACTGGGGTGATGTGCTCTATTTTAAACCGGCTGACAGTTTTTCATTTGAAATGACCGGTCTCGCCTTTGATGATGGCGGCAATAATATTTGTCTACATGCAGTTGAATTATTCAAGAAAATGACCAATGAAAACTACCCGATCAAAATCACACTGGAGAAAAAAGTACCACCTGGCTCTGGTATTGGTGGGGGCAGCGCTGATGGTGCCGCCGTTCTCAAGGGCTTGAATCAGATTGCTGCCAAACCACTTTCCACCAGTCAGTTGCATGAACTCGCACTTCAACTAGGGGCTGATGTACCTTTCTTTCTAGAAGGGGGATTGCAACATGGTTGGGGTGTTGGTGAGAAACTGGAACAGCTGGAATTGGGCTTTGAAAGTGTCTTTCTGTTGATCATTCCACCTATTCATGTATCGACAAAACAAGCATTTGAAGCATTAAAAATACCATTGACAGCCCCTAGGCCGCCGTTTACTTTTGGCCGCCTTTTAGATAAGGCGACACTGGTACGGTTTTTTGAAAATAATTTTGAATCTGTTGTCTTTCATATACATCCAGAAATTGGCACCCTGAAAGGGGAGCTCCTGAAACAGGGAGCATTCTTCGCCAGTTTGTCGGGTAGTGGCTCGACTGTGTATGGCATCTTTGACAATCTGGCCCAAGCCCAGGTTGCGCAATCGTTTTTTATAAACCGTTACCATACTCAGATTACCCACCCCTATAACTGATTTTTTTCCGGGATCGTTCAATGGTAGGACCCCAGCTTTTGGAGCTGGTTATGGGGGTTCGAATCCTCCTCCCGGAACAATTCAATAATTCATACAACAGTGCACTTGCGGTTTGACCAAAGTCAGCTTCAGGGCGGTATGGATTAGAATTCAACCTAAAACGCCAATTACTAAAAACGGAAACAGCGCTAATGAAGGCAAAACTGTTTTGTGGCCGATCAAATCCCGAATTCGGGATTGCTGTCGCCAATTATCTGGATATGAAATTAGGGAAAATGACCATCAAGCCCTTTAGTGATGGAGAATTATGGATCCGCTTTGATGAAAATATCCGTGGTGAGGATGTCTTTATCATTCAGAGCACCAATCCGCCTGATACCAATATAATCGAGTTGTTACTCATGCTGGACGCTGCCAAACGTGCCTCAGCTAGAAGGGTAACGGCAGTGATTCCCTACTATGGATATGCCCGTCAGGATCGTAAAGATCAACCTCGGGTTCCCATCAGTGCTAAACTGTTTGCTGACCTGATCCAAACAGCTGGTGCAGACCGGGTGGTTTCCATGGATCTTCACAGTAGTCAGATCCAGGGGTACTTTAACAGCCCCTTTGATCACCTCTACTCAAAGAAGGTGCTGGTCGGTGCGATTAAAGATTTGGAACTTGAGAACATGGTCGTTCTGGCACCTGATATCGGATCTGTTCCCATGTCCCGTTCGTATGCGAAATTGTTGAATGCTACCTTGGCGATTATTGATAAACGTCGACCAGGCCACAACAAAGCTGAAGTGATGCATTTGATCGGCAAAGTGGGCGCCAAGAATGTTTTGATCATGGATGATATGATCGATACAGCTGGAACCATGGTTGCTGCTGCGAAAAAAGCAAGGGCCATGGGTGCTGTATCCGTGAATGCCGCAGTTACCCACGGTGTTCTTTCAGGACCGGCTATCCGGCGTTTGAAACAGGCTCCAATCGATCGGATTTTGATCACAGACACGATCAAGATCATCGAGAAGAAACAAATTGATAAATTGGTGCCGGTGAGTGTGGCATCAGTATTTGGAGAGGCGATCCTACGGATTCATCAAGAAAAATCGATCAGTGTTTTATTTGATGTATAGTATATAGAGATAAAGGAAGTAAGAAAATGGCTCAAGCAAAAACCAAAGAACGTTTTGAATTGCAAGTTGAGCAGAGAAGTGATTTCGGCAGAAAAGCTACCAAAGAGCTTCGAAAGAAGGGCTACGTCCCCGTGAATTTTTATTCAAAGGGTGATCCAGCACATTCATTCGTTATGACCGAAACACACCTCCGCGAGGCATTGCACTCAAGAGAAAAGATCTTTAATATCACTATTGATGGCGAACAACTTCGCGCAATGGTGAAAGATGTTCAGTGGCATCCAGTCACAGAAAAAATCTTACATATGGATTTTCTAGGTGTTCGTTTACGCGACATTATTGAAATTCCGGTACCAGTCATCGCTATTGGAACCCCTCTTGGTGTACAAGAAGGTGGTCTTCTTCAGCAACCGATTCACGAAGTTTTAGTTAGTTGTAAGGGTGAAGATGTACCTGATTCTATAGAAGTGGATGTTTCTGAATTGAATATCGGAGACGCTATTCATGCTGCTGAGATCACAAGCGATACTTATGAAATCCTGATAGCAGATGACATCACTATCGTATCTGTGGTTATACCGCAGAAAATGGAAGAAGCTGTTGTTGAAGTGGATGAGGATGAGTTGGAATTCGAAGATGAAGAAGGTTCCGAGGACTCTGATAGCTCTGACAGTTCTGATGAAAGTAAAAAAGAATAATTAATCACTTTTTTAAGAGACGTACTGTGCCACGAGCTATCATTGGACTGGGAAACCCGGGTGAACGCTATGCCAAAACCAGGCATAATGCCGGCTTTATGGTCGTTGATGAACTGGCTCAACGTTGGCAGGTCACTTTTCGGCCCGGCAAAGGCAGCTATGTTTTTGCCAAAAGTCCCCAATGGGATGCCGTCCTGATGAAACCCGCCACTTACATGAATCATAGTGGACAGGCCGTACGTCATTTAACTGATTATTTCAAGATCGATCCGATGGACTGTATGCTCGTTTTTGATGATCTGGACATACCTTTTCCTGAGATTCGCTTTCGCAAACAAGGCGGAGCCGGAACTCACCGGGGAATGCAATCAGTCATCACACATTTGAATACGCCGAGTTTTCCCCGAACAAGGATGGGGATCGGGGGTTCACAAGGGCGCCGTCTTGCAGAAGATTTTGTTTTGGAAAATTATTTAAAAGTTGAATTAGATATCCTATCTGAACAGTTGGGAAAAGCAGTCGATGCTCTTGAGTATTGGCTGAAGGAAGACATTGATAATACAATGAATCGTTTCAATGTGAATCCACGTAAAGCTGTGACTGAGGATATAAAGGAGGAAAATTAATATGAGTGACATGATGATTTGGGTCCCTGTCATGGGTTTTGTTGCGCTGGCATTTTCATTCTGGCGTACTGATTGGATTACCAAGCAGGATGAAGGCTCGGAAAAGATGATTATGATCGGGAAGCACATTTCTGATGGTGCCATGGCTTTTCTGAAAGCGGAATATCGCGTTTTGGCAATATTCATTATTGCAGTTGCCATCCTGTTGGGAATCGCCAATAGTGGTGAAGGTAAAAGTCCCCTGGTAGCGGCTTCATTTATCGTGGGTGCCCTGGCTTCCGGTTTAGCCGGTTTTCTGGGAATGCGCGTTGCCACTAAAGCAAATTATAGAACTGCCCAGGCTGCCCGTAGTAGTTTGTCGAAAGCGCTTGGAGTTGCCTTTACCGGTGGGTCAGTTATGGGCCTCAGTGTGGTTGGATTAGGTGTCATTGGATTGGGCGGTTTATTCCTGGTCTATCGTGAGATTTTTACCGATCTAAGTATGGTAATGTCTGTGCTTTCAGGGTTCTCTCTAGGAGCCAGTTCCATTGCTTTGTTTGCTCGCGTTGGTGGTGGTATTTATACTAAAGCTGCCGATGTTGGTGCTGATCTGGTTGGTAAAGTTGAGGCCGGTATCCCTGAGGATCACCCCTTGAATCCTGCAACTATCGCTGATAATGTTGGAGACAATGTTGGTGATGTTGCTGGCATGGGTGCTGATCTTTTTGAATCATATGTTGGCTCAATCGTTGGTTCCATGGTTTTAGGAGCCACTATTGTAGTAAGTGGAGCACTAGCTCCCCAATTCGTTTTTCTGCCCCTGCTCATCGCCGCAGCCGGTATACTGGTTTCCATATCAGGTACTTTTATGGTTGCTGTAAAAGAGGGTGGTGACCCGCAAAAGGGTCTCAATATTGGCGAGTTTGGATCATCGGCTATCATGGTTGTGGTCATGTACTTTATGATCACCAAGATGCTGCCGGCTACTTTCACCCTGGGTGGTGCAGAATATACTAATTATGGTGTTTTCTGGGCATCTACCATCGGGTTGATAGCTGGACTAGGTATCGGGTTCATTACAGAATACTATACTGGAACAGATTCTTCACCAGTGAATTCAATTGTGAATCAGTCAAAAACTGGTGCTGCTACAAATCTGATCGCCGGTCTTGGCGTGGGTATGCAGTCTACAGCTGTTCCCGTGCTAATCATTGCTGCCAGTATCATGGGTGCTTTTTATTTTGCCGGTCTGTATGGTATTGCTATGGCTGCATTGGGTATGCTGGCTAATACCGGTATGCAGTTAGCAGTCGATGCCTATGGTCCTGTCTCTGACAATGCCGGCGGCATTGCCGAAATGGCTCAGTTACCAGCTGAAGTTCGCAAACGGACAGACAAACTGGATGCAGTAGGAAACACGACAGCTGCCATTGGTAAAGGTTTTGCCATTGGTTCTGCTGCTTTGACTGCTCTGGCTTTGTTTGCCGCTTTTCGCGCAACCGTGGATGCTATTCGTGGAGGGGACCCCATGAGCATTAATATCACGGATCCAAGTGTTATGGCCGGCTTGTTTGTTGGTGGGATGCTGCCCTTCCTCTTTTCATCAATGGCAATGGGCGCGGTTGGTCGTGCCGCCATGGCCATGATTGAGGAAGTACGTCGTCAGTTCAAGACCATTCCTGAACTGGCTGCTGCTTTGACAGTTATGAAAAAGTACGAAGAAGATGAGAAAATGTCTGCCGAAGATCAAAAGACCTTTGATGCTGCTGATGGCAAAGCTGAATATGGAAAATGTGTAACTATTTCCACTGAAGCCGCCATCAAAGAGATGATGCTTCCTGGTTTGTTGGCTATCCTGACACCAGTCGTTGTTGGCTATATCTTTGGTGCTGAGGCACTGGGTGGAGTATTGGCTGGCGTGACTGTTACCGGTGTACTGATGGCTATTTTTCAGTCCAATTCAGGTGGTGCCTGGGACAATGCCAAAAAAATGATTGAAAACGGAGTTGAGATCAACGGAATCAAATATGGAAAAGGTTCTGATGTTCATAAAGCTGCCGTAGTTGGTGACACTGTAGGTGACCCCTTTAAGGATACCTCTGGTCCATCGCTGAATATTCTGATAAAATTAATGTCGGTTGTCGCATTGGTGATTGCACCTCTGATCGCAACCATAGGTTATTAAGGAGGTTCGCTCTTGAAAAAGTATGAGTGCCTTTATATTGTAAATATCAACTATGATAGTGAGGGAACCTCTGCCGTTGTTGCTAAAATAGAAGAGGTTCTGAAAAACGTTGGTGCCGAAGTTGTGAACACACAACATTGGGGCAAACGGAAATTGGCATACGCCATTGATAAAGAACGTTATGGCAATTATATCCTGTTGCATTTTCAGGGTGAGAATCCTGATGTTACTGAGCTTCAGCGTGAGTTTGAAATTGAAAAAGGGGTGCTGCACTATATGACCATCCGTCTGGGTGAGTTCCCTGATTTCGAGGCCCTGTCTGTACCTCAAGCTTTTGAAACCGATCGTCGCAAACCAGCTTATGGAAGTCGTAAACCTCGTCGCTATGATGAAGATAGCCAACCGCAAAACACAGAAGCAGAGAAAGCTAAAAAACCGGCTGAAAGTGAAACTGTAGAACAGACAGAGGCTACTGAAGCGGTAAAGGATGAGACTGTTGTAGAAGTTGCTGAAGAAGTTGCTGAAAAGGTTGCTCCGGCAGCTGAGGAAGTAACTGAATCCGCCGATGAGCCCACAAAAGAAGAAGCTGATAAACCTGCTGACGCAGAGTGATCGGCCGGATTAGAGAAAGAGAGTATTCAACATGAGAATGTTCACCTATAGAAAAAAGATCTGCAAATTCTGTGAGAACAAGAAAATGCAAATTGATTATAAGAACCCGGCCATGCTGCGTCGCTTTGTTACCGAACAGGGTAAGATATTGCCTCGTCGCATTACGGGAACCTGTGCTCGTCATCAGCGATCTTTGGTAACGGCTATCAAAAGGGCGAGGAATATCGCACTGCTGCCGTACACCAACGATGTAAAAAACGCCTAATGGAAAGGATCTGATCATGAAAGTAATTTTACGTGAAGACGTCGAATCCTTAGGACACGCTGGTGAAACCGTCAATGTTAAAGATGGCTTTGGTCGCAATTATCTGATTCCACAGAAGCTGGCCTACCCGGCGACTCGCAGTTTTTCTCGGGTCTTTGAGGAAGAGAAAAAGCTGAAAAGTAATCGGGATGCACGGGCTACTGTTCAGGCAGAACAATTGGCAGCCAAACTGGGCAACTTGTCATTGGAAACTTCCGTCAAGGTTGGTGAAGAAGACAAGGTCTTTGGAGCGGTTACAGCTGCAGATATTGCCGCGTTGTTGGCTGATAAAGGCTATGAGATCGATAAACGCGATATCTTGCTGGAAGAGCCCCTCAAGGCCCTGGGAATATATAATGTTCCTATAAAAGTTGCCTCAGAGATCAAGGCTGAAGTAAAAATCTGGGTCATCAAAGAGTAAACTGAAAGCAAACTGCTTTTCGGGGTGAGAATGGTGGCTGTAAACACAGTCCTCATTTTCACCCCTTATAATTTTAACAAGTATAGCCCGCAGATTCCATGAGGGAGCGCAAAAGAACAAGTCAGATTGTGCTGCTTCATGAAATATACGGGATAGAAACAATTGCTAAAATAACCACGGTCTAACTCAGAATATATCATCGTTGATATGAAGCATAACTCACTACACATCTTTACAACCAGGGAAGCATATTTGCTGGTCGCCACCAGCATGTTCATGGGTCTATTCGTTAGTCTCGCCTTCCAGGGTATCTTCTCAGGACGTGAAAACGCAGCTCTCCTGGGGCGCATTGTAGTACTGTTGGGCGAACTGGCAATTCTGCTACCACCGCTTCTGATCTTAAAACAAAGAAATGTAAAGCTACAACAAGTACTACCCTTAAAGCAAATTTCTCCAGTGACAGCTATCATGGCTATTGTGCTTGTCGCTGGTGTAATTGGATTAGTCTCTGTATTTGAGGTTGTTGTATTACCCTATTTCCCGATCCCGGATTTTCTCAAACAGCTCGAGTCGGATCTTATCAGGGCTGATCTTATTGATAATTTGGTTTTGATCATAGCCAGTACACTGGCAGCTCCTCTTGTTGAGGAATTTATTTTCAGGGGGATCATGCAGCAGAGTCTGTTTTACCGCTACGGATCATTGATGCCTGCCATAGTGGTTCCCACAGTGATCTTTGCCCTGTTCCATGTTGCCTATCTTTTTTATCTGCCAGCCTTGATAGAGTTGATCGCCTTGGCCATACTACTGGCTTGGCTCATGATCAAGACCGGCAATATCTTCATTCCGATCCTGGTTCATGGACTATTTAATCTTTCTTCGTTTTTTGGTGTTTTTATCACTGATTTGGAGGAGGTCACCTCTTTGGCAGACCTGGGTATACTCTGGATCACCTTATCTGTGATTTTATCTGTTATCGGTTGGTTCTATTTCAAACAAATGCATATTGTGGTGTTTGAGGAAGTGTATCTAATACCACCACTCAGAGAAAAGGAAGTCTAGGATATTGGATATTAGTAAGATCCTGGCTGTTGGCCTGGGTGGATTTATCGGTGCAGTGAGCCGTTATTGGGTGAGCGGATTGGCTCAAAGAATGAGTGATCGATTCCCCTTTGGAACCCTTTCTGTCAACTTGTTTGGAAGCTTTCTTCTGGGGGTTTTGGCGACTCTCTTTCTAGAAAAAGTAATTGTGAGTCAGGAAGTGCGTCTCTTCGTTCTCGTAGGTCTTCTGGGAGCTTTTACTACCTATTCGACCTTTTCGTTAGAGACTTTGAACCTCATGCGTAATAATGAGTGGTTGTTTGCCGGTTTCAATATCCTTACCAATGTATTGGGGACACTTATTGCTGTGTGGGCGGGGGTTAGCATTGCTAAATTGTGGTGATAAATGCGGAAGCCACCACAACACCAAAACGCTTTATTTTTTGGTCCGTGTGTTCTCTGCGACTTTCCAGCTGAATGTTTGAGGTAATTATGCGAGAAGAATACTCAGGTCAAAAGCTTTGCATCTTTATTGGTGAAAATGACAAACATGAGGGCAGAGCACTTCAGGAACTGCTTTTGGAAGTAGCGCTTAAAAGTGGTTTATCAGGTGGTACGGTTATTCGAGGACGAGAAGGATTTGGAGCACATGGTGAGATCCACTCTATCAAGATCCTGCGCCTGGCTGAGAATTTACCGTTGGTACTGGAGTTTATTGGTCGGGCAGAGAAGATCGATGATTTTGTTGAGCGCATCGAACCCATGCTTACAGAAGGGTTGATGACCAGAACGACAGTAACCATCACCAAATTCAGACAAACCGATTGATCTAAAGATGTGTTTGACATCACAGCCCGATTAATAAATGATAACAATCACACAATTGATGAATTGATAGAGTAATTTTCAACGATTTATTATTGATAACAAACCAAAGGAGTATAACATGAAAAAAATCATCGTCCTTTTAATCACTCTCACAGTTGCAGGTAGCATTATGGCCGCCAGCCCTCCCTCATCATATTCAACATCACGTGGCTCCGGCACCATCATGATCTCAGGATCAGGAACCTATACAACTGATCTTGGCCAGGATTTAAAAAGTTCAGCTTGGAATTTGGGTGTTGATGGAGCCCTGTTCCTCTTTCCCCAATTAGCAGGCGGGATCGAGTTTGGATACCAAAAGTCCATGGATGAGTCTGGAGATATGGACGATCCTACGGTTGAGGAAGATGTGGTCATGTTTTTAGGACCAAGAGCCTACTTTTTTCTGGGTGGCAAGAACAGTGAGCTGACCCCTTTTGTGAAAGGTGGTGCCAATTACCTGATCAATAAATCCTATATCGATGATGATGAACAGGGACGAGATAATACCGAGTTGGGTTTAACCGCCAGCGTCGGTGTCTTATTGAATCTGGCAAAAAATGTGGGACTGTCCGTTGAAGCGGAATACAATTTTGAAAAAGGGACTGCTGTCGAAGATATAGATACTCAACAACTTCTGATCAAATTTGGTATCCGTTCTTTCCTCAGTGATTAACAATTGATCATCATTCTTTTCCTGGGATTATGATGGTCTCAACATTTGACGAGCTGCACCGTCTGGTTCAAGGTGCTAAGCCCAAAAAAGTTGCTTTGGTGGCGGCTGATGACCCCATTCTTATTGAAGCTGCCGGAAGAGCACAAAACGAAGGATTGGCTCATTTTATCCTGATAGGGGACCAAGCTAATATTCAATCTTTGATCTCTGGTGTAGAGACTAAGTTCGAGATCATTGATTCACGAATGCCTGCTGAAACTGCTGTAGCTCTGATCAATCAGGGGCAGGCAGATCTCATGATGAAGGGCAAGCTTCCGACAGGAGACCTGCTAAAAGCAGTTTTGAATAGAGAGACCGGTTTAAGAAAAGGTGAGCTACTCAATCATATTGCTGTCATAGAGTCGCCCTCCTACCACAAACTGCTTTTCATCAGCGATGGCGGTATTAATCTCAAGTTTGATGAGCAAACTTATTGTCACATGGTTCAAAATATTGCTGATTATATGCAACGACTTGGAATTGAAGAACCTCGTTTTGCCATGCTGACGCTGATCGAAAAAGTGAACCAAAAGATACCGGAGACAGTCATTGCTCAGAATGTAGTAGCAAGACTTGGTTCAGAATATCGGATCGAAGGACCGATTGCTCCAGATGTAGCTCTCTCTGTGGATGCCGCCAGACTCAAGGGGCTGAATTCTGAGATTGCCGGTGAAGTAGATGTCTTTCTGATGCCTAATACCACGGCGGCAAATCATCTGGTCAAAGGCTTGTCTATTTTAGGTGGATGTAAGGTAGGTGGTGTTATCGTTGGTGCCAGGGTGCCCATTATTCTACTCAGTCGTTCTGATGATGCGGAAGCCAAATACAGATCGATTCTGTTGGGGCTGGTATAAAAAACCATTTCAATGGTTTATCGGGATTAAACAAAACCAATACCATCTTTTCGAAACTCATCTATTGCAGCGTTACTTAACTCATGCTGGGTCATTTGAATCAAGGTTTCATAAGGAAGCGTCAGGTGTTGTGCACCTGATGTGAAAGCATCAACAGCTTCTGCTGGTGACTTGAGGCTGGCCGCCAGCAATGCAGTATTACTACCGATAAGTACTGCTGCAATATCACGCACCAATTGAATGCCATCTCCCATGAGTCTTGAAGCTCTGTTCACATATACTGCAAGATATTGAGCGCCAGCTTCCCGGGCAACCAGGGCTTGAGCAGGGGCATAGATCGCTGTGGGACAGCAGGCAATTTTTGAGGAGAGTTGGGCGCAAACATTAAAACCCAGATCGCTAGGCGGTAACTTAAGGACTAATTGTTTATCCAGAATTTCTTGCACTTGATAGGCTTCAGCAATCATCTGCTCAAAGTGGGTGGACGTGAGCTGATAAAATATGGGGCCAGATGTTAATTGTTTGATCGCCGAAAGCAAGCTGTCAACCAGCATCCCTGACTGGGCTAACAGTAAAGGATTGGTGGTGACGCCTTTGATCCATCCCTTATCCGAAACAGTTTGAAGATGTTGTAGATTTGTTGAGTCAATAAATATGGACATGCGTTCTCCTGGGTCAGCCGCAAATGTTTCACATAAAAGGGCAGATTCAAAATAATATTTAATACAGTTCGGACTGGAATATATCTGTGTTTTGGGTTCACAGAACAGCTTGAGAACTATTAGTTGCTGCAGAGCAATACCTTGCTACAGTCAAACCACAAATCGCCTCTGTATTCTCAGCGTTGTGGTTAGAAAATAATTGCATATCGTTTTGGACATCAAGCCCCTCGATTACATTGTGGCATGGAAAGCATGAACCATCAGAAGATCCACTCACGCAATACCATCTTCAATGTCATTGGTGAAGGCTTATGGGGTTTTGCCATGGCTTTTCACAATATGAATTCAGTGATTCCAATGTTTTTGGCTCAAATGGGTGCCTCGGCCTTTATTATCGGAATCATTCCCGGGGGGTTTGTTCTGCTGGTGGCCATTCCTCAGTTGATGTCTGCAGCCCTGTTTCATCAGGCATCCGATATTAAAAAATTAAATATCGGGTTTCATTTTGCTCTTACTCCAGTTGCTTTACTTATTGCCCTGGCTTTTTATAAATATGAATTCACAGGACAAACCGGTGTTATGGTCTACCTGCTTCTCTGGGTTATCTGGTCTCTTGGTGTTGGTCTTCTGATTCCGATTTGGGCGGATTTTCTAGCATCAGTCACTGTCGCTACCCGGCGTGGACGTTTTTTTGGAATAACATTTACTGTGAGTGGGATCATGGGTATGGTTGGCGGATATGTGCTGAAAGAAGTCCTGGCCTTGGAGAGCCTGACGTTTCCACAAAATTTTGGTGTGGCTTTTTTGATCATGACAGCAGCTATTTTTATAGGCAACAGCTTTTTTTTGCCCATCAACGTTATTCATCCACCTACTGCAAAGATAGGGCAGGTTGAGTATTGGTGGCGTAGGCTAAAAGCGATCTATGTCAGTGATCATAATTTTCGCAATTACATCATCAGTCGGGCGCTTGCCGCCGCCACTATGATGCCCCTGGCTTTTTATGGTGTAGACCTTCAGGCGCGTTTTGATCTACCATTAAGTGCTGCCGGTACCTTCACTTTTTTCCTGGTGGTCGGTCAGGCAATCTTCAATATTTTATTTGGGTATCTGGGTGATATTTATGGCCGCAAGTTAGCTATCAGCGGATTTTTTATTGGTCATTTTCTGGCTGGTTTTATGGCTTTGATCGCCACAGAACCATGGATGGCTTATCTGGCATTTGTTTTTGTAGGAATGGGTTTTGGTGCAGGGCAATCATCCTTTATGGTCTATATCTACGAATTTGCCGGGGAAAAGGGAGATCGCAAACTGTACTATGCTGCATTGGATACAGCGGTGGCGCCATTCATAATTGTCTATATTTCTGTAGCAGGATTAATTGTGGAAACTTTTGGTCATGCCACCTTATATATACTTTCAATGGCTTTGGTTGCAGCAGGTCTCACGCTCTTCCTCTTAAAAGTACAATCACCGAAAGCAGCACAACAATAAAAATGCAGGCTAGCCTGGCTCTCAAGAAAAACTATCTAAGTACCAAGCTGATGGGACAGTGATCCGACCCCATGACATTGGGGTGAATTCGGGATGCCTCTACTTGATCTTCGATCTTTTCACTTACCAGAAAGTAATCGATTCTCCAGCCCACGTTGTTCACCCGGGAATTGGCTCGGAAACTCCACCAGGAATAATAACCTTTGGCACCAGGATGTTCTTGGCGGAAGGTATCCACAAAACCAGTATCTAGATAACGATCTACCCAAACCCGTTCTTCAGGCAGAAAACCAGAAGTTTTCTCGTTAGGTTTTGGTCGAGCCAGATCGATGTCTGTATGGGCCGTGTTAAAATCACCTACGATGATCACCGGTTTTATCTTGTCCTTTTCCCGCATGTGTTCCTGTAGGGCACCATAGAAACGCAATTTATAGTCCAGCCGATCCTGGTCTTTCTGACCATTGGGGAAGTAAACATTATACAAAAAGAATTTGGGATGTTCAGTAAGTACAATACGACCTTCCCGATTAAAAGAATCATCCAGGATAGCGGTTTCCACCGACAAAGGCTTGGTCTTGCACCAGGTGGCAACACTACTGTAACCCTTCCGCTCGGCCGAGTGGTAATAGGCGTGATAACCCAGTGGCTTGGTCAGGGTTTCATCCAGTTGATCCGGTTGAGCCTTGGTCTCTTGAAAACACATAATATCAGGTGTCTCCAGATTAAACCAATCCCAAAAACCTTTTTTAACAACGGCACGAATACCATTAACATTCCATGAAATAATTCGCATGCAGATCTCCTTTGCTGCCATGAAAATAGTCAGAATATTAAGCTGGAGTACTTAAAATATGATTGTATGAAAAAGGTCAAACTTGTCAACTCAAAACCTGAAAGACGGATCTGAAAACCGGCATTTATAGAAAATAGTTATTAATAAATTAATGACAAAGGGTCAATCTCCGACTAATTTGCACTAAAGTAAAGGAACCTGAAATGATCCCCAAAATTGCACTGACGATAGTGTCGACCATACTATTATTGACTTGCGCTAAAACCGTTGAAACTGCTATCCCTGATCCTCTTCCCATTGTTGAGCCTACTTTGGAAATAATGTCCCGGGCTGACTGGGGTTGGGTGCCCCTAACTGATAGTATTCCCACCCACGAGATCAAGTATATCACTATTCACCATGGTGGTGAGAATTTTCCGGAAGATAAAGATGTCATAGCTTATCTGCGAGGTTTACAATCCTGGAGTCGCTCGGAGAAACATTGGATCGATAACCCCTATCATTATATGATCGATCTCAAGGGTAATATCTATGAAACCCGTCCTATTAAATATCCCGGTGATACCAACACCAGTTATGATGTACGTGGTCATGCTTTAATATGTGTTATGGGTAACTATGAGCATCAGATTCTCAGTCAAACACAATTTGAGCAATTGGCCAAACTAACGGCGGTTTTAGCAGATAAATATGAGGTAGCTCCTGATCTTATTAAGACCCACAAAGATTATGTCGAAACCCTGTGTCCGGGTAAAGACCTGTATCGCTACTTTGAAGATGGCAGTTTTCTGGAGCGGGTAGCTGAGATAAGACAATAATTTACCAAGGCCCTTTTTGATTATGCAGTTTAATCCCTTTAGTATTCCCATTATCCTGGGTATTGGTTTTCTTTCCTTTTTGATGCGCCTGGTTGTGCATCGTAATAGAGGGCGGGTTGTGATCGCTTTTACGGTCTTTGGCAGTCTTGTGCTGTTGCACGGCGCCTTTTTCAGCGCATACCTTATTGCTGCAAACCCAACTGTGCAAACGCTTCTGTTTTACCTCATGGTTTATAGCACGATGCTGATTCCCGTGGCCGTTTTATTCTTTGTTCTGGAATATTTTGGCTACGAAAACTGGATTACCTGGAAAAGCGTCTCCACCTTACTGTTTTTTCCGATCCTCTCTGGTGTTATGGCACTTACTGATCCAATACATGGACTTTTCTGGGAAAAGGTCAGTATTGTTGCTTACAATGGTTTTTCTTATGTGCAGGTAACCATGGGTTTGATCCCGATACTGGTTACAACCTATTTATATTTTATTCTGGGGATATCTGTTGCGCTCATGTTCTGGGGTATTTCTCATATTCCCAAACAACGACGACCGGAAATAAATATATTGATCGTTGCGCTATCCATTCCCCTGCTTGTTGATATGGTGCGTACCTTTGATCTGAATCCCTGGCCTCATCTATATATTACGCCTTATGGTACCCTGGTTTCAGTTATTCTGTTAAGTATCAGTATCGTTCGATATGACTTTTTGAATGCCATTCCGGCCGCCTACAGTCGTCTTTTCTCAGAGGTTACCGATGCGATCCTGGTGTTTGACCACAAGCTAAACTTGTTGGATCTTAATATTGCCGCCCGACAGTTGTTTTTTAGCCAGGAAGATGCTCGAACAATGGTTTTTACCAAGGAACTACCTGAATTATTGCAGCAAGCCATACGCAATCAGGATGTAGAAATTGCATTAAGTACAAAAGATAGCATAAAATACTATGATTTAGAACGCTCTGAAATAGCTGAAAAATCCGGATTATTAAGATCTGTGGTCATTACACTGCATGACATCAGTCTACGAAAGCAAACAGAATTACAGCTTCAGGGGCTCATTGAAGAAAAAGAGTCACTTCTAGGCGAAAAGGAAGTCCTTTTACGAGAGATCAATCATCGCGTAAAAAACAATTTCAATCTGGCTGGCAGCTTGCTTTTTCTGGAAGCTCAAAAATTTAAAGACAAAGCAGTCAAGAATGCTTTTGAAGTCAGCCGAGATCGTCTCAGAACGATGTCACTGCTGAACGAAAGGCTGTACCGGTCGGACACGTTTAATAATCTGGATCTGGGCAATTATCTATGCTCCATTGCTGAGGACCTGATGAGCGTTCTGTCGTCCCAACAGGATCAAGTTAAATTGCATTGTAATACCGATGTAGTTCTTGTGGAACCACGTGAAGCGATTCCCTGTGGATTGATCGTAAATGAGCTGGTAACAAATTCACTGAAATATGCGTTTAGGGAAAAATGTGAGCGGGCACCAGCTATCTTCATCAAGCTGACCCAGGGGAAAGAAGGCTTAATAAAACTACAGGTAGATGATACAGGTTGTGGTTATCCGGATTCTTTTGACCGTGAGAAAAGTGATTCACTGGGGTTGAGGCTGGTATATATGCTGGGGCAGGATCAACTTGGCGGGAGCGTCAATATCGGTAATGAAAAGGGCGCCTTTTTCAGCCTGTCATTTTTTGCCGAGCCGGAAGAAGCTTGAGGTTGTAGTCCGTGGCATCCAGAACCAAACAAAGATATTTTAAGCAATCCGGTGTTATCCCGGTATACAAAGGAAAAGTTGTTCTCATCACAGCCAGAGGAAGTCAGCGCTGGATCACGCCAAAAGGTTCAGTTGAGTGGGAATTGTCAGCACAGGATTCGGCTGCCAAGGAAGCGCTGGAAGAGGCTGGGATAAAGGGTAAGGTTTTCCCGGAAGAGATCGGAACCTATACCTATGAGAAAATGGGTGGTCGCTACAAAGTGCGCCTATACTTCATGGAGGTCACCAAGCTTAAAGATAAATGGGATGAAAAACATTTTCGAAAACGGAAATTGTTTTCTCCAAAACAGGCCATCAAAAAGGTTGTGCCCGTATCAGTATCTAAGATCATGGCTAAATACTTTCATGAGAGTCGCCATTCGATCAAAAAGAAAAGAAAAAAAGCAAAGAAGAAGGGATCCAGCACAAAGTAACGATTCAAATCGTCGTCTGGACCAGGTGGATCTCGCAGTGAGTATGTGAACGAGAACATGAACAAACCAAGCAAATGGGAAGTGATTTATTCCGTGGTCAAACAGATCCCCTTTGGGAAAGTGGCTACCTACGGTCAAATTGCCACTCTGGCAGGCTATTACCGCCAAGCCCGGCAAGTTGGCTATGCCCTGCATGCCGTCCCTTCTGAAGATATCCCCTGGCACCGGGTGATCAATGCCCAGGGCAAGATCAGTCTCAACCTGGAGATGGGGGGAGCGGTTCAACGCAAACTGCTGGAAAATGAAGATGTGGTTTTTAGTCGTGCAGGAATTGTTGTGCTACGGGAATATCAATGGCAGCCGACTATTGATCCTTTGGCTGGCGAATCACGCGAATAGGATCGTTAACCCCTTTTTGTTAAATGCCAGCCATGTCCATGCTCACATTTATAAACAGATAGTTTAACCCCTTGTTCCTTGCGAAGATGTCCAGCTCGGCGCAGGGCATCTCTTTCTGAGGTATAAGCTTCTTTGGGCTTGCCATCTGCTCCGCGGCAGACCGGACAGGTCTCGCTGGGTGTCTGTCGGTCAGTGGGAGAGAGATGCCAGAAGCCACACTGATTGCACTTGTAGGGAATCAGATCGTTTCCAGCATAGTTTTTATTCGCGTGCCGAGCTGCTGTTTTTGCTTCAGCTTTAGTATCGTACTCCATGAGAGGACGTCCGGTTTTCCCAGCTTTACAGGTAGGGCTTTTTCGATTCACTAATATCCTTCCTCTAATTGCGCTGAATATAGATGTTTAGTATGATTTACAGCTAATCAAAATCTTGTTTTTTACAACGAACTTCAATTTGTACAATGCCAAAAAAAGCCCCGGAATAACCCGGGGCTTGATTAAAAATCTCGAATTTGGGCCAGGATGTTACGAACCGGTAGAATCAGCCTTCATTTCTTTGATACGGTTCTGCAAAGTACGGGTTTCCCGAGCCATGGGTGCCAGAGCTGCCAGACGGTTGACCCACTCCTCACCTTCCACAGCATTTCCATCCTTGACATAAGAGCGGGCGATCTCATAGACAACCTGAGCATTCAAAGGAGCCTCCATGCTTAAAGGAAGGAGAATGTCAAGTGCTTTGGAGGTTTCATCAAAGAGATCATTCCAGATCGAGGCCACTTTCACTTTTTCCATGAGCGGCAGATCTTCACGTCCATTTTTAAAGGCATCATCCATATAGCGCCAGGCACTGGTGTCATCCTCAAGTTGATGATACATTTGTGCGATCTGCAAGTATAGATCCATGTAGGTAATGGGGATTGTTGCATCAGGAACCAGCTCGTCCATCTTGTGCAAAACGTGAAGCGCCTTTTCACGGTTTTCTTTTCCGGTTAAACCGTACTCATAGACCAATTGTAGAAAGCCCTTGCGGTAATTTTGCAGCAGGCGTTGGACATTTGGTGGATAATACACATCCGGATCATCCAGGTTGGTGTAGCGATAGGTGTCAATGATCTTCTCGTACATAACATCTTCATCGATACTTAAACCAACTTTGTAAGGCATAAGCTGATATGCCTGACCATCCATACGCAGATAATCACCCAATCCGATCTGATTGCTGGGTGAAACTGTGACAGCAAAATAGATGGGCTGTTTCCAGGCATTCATGCGCAGGATCTCAAAGATCATGACATCCTGAACCCTTAAACCACCAACGAGTTTACCCGTTTGTGGATTCTTTTGCCGGGAGATGGTTGGCTGCAAATTCCAACTTAAGCCGGAAGCACCTTTTTCCAGGGAGCCAGCTTCCGGTTTATCATAAAAATTGGCAGGACCGGGAATAAACATCTCACGCTCTTCAAATCTGGTCAGACCCAGGCCATCGATCTCATCATCAGACAAACTGATGGGAACAGTTGGTTCAATGTTCTTTAATTGTTTGATATACCAGGGCGTATTCAGAAGACTTAGATTTACAACCCTCACATCTTTCCGAATGCCCTCAACCTCCTGAAGATACCAGAGCGGAAAGGTATCGTTATCACCATTGGTGAAAATGATTCCATCCGGTTCGCAGGTGTTGAGTAGATTATAGGAATATTCCCAGGCAACATAATTTCCGGAACGATCATGGGTGTGGTAATTAGCCCGAATCATATTAACGGGTATCGCCAGCAGCATAACAGCCAGAACAGCACTATATATCACAGGTGAATCTTTACGCCAATCCTTGAGCTTTTCGAAAACTGCTGCTGCCCCAATACCGATCCAGATGGCAAAGGCATAAAACGAGCCCACATAGGAATAATCCCGCTCTCTGGGTTGGGGATCATCCTGATTGAGATAAAGCAAAATAGCAAATCCGGTGAGCATGAATAAGGCAGCCACCGCGAAAGCCCGTCGAGAATCTTTTGCAAAATGGTGTCCCATGCCAAGCAATCCCAGTAGAAACGGGATGCCCCAGAGTTGTGAGAGGTCAGCGCGGTCTCCACTGCGCCCCCAGAATTGCCATTTGAAGTAACGGACGTACATATGGTTAATCTGATAGCGCCAGAAAAAATCTGTACTGGATCGATAACCATTAACGATGGCACTCAAATTTGAGATGCGCTGATTAACTTCACGTCCACCCACCTCCAATTTGATCTGGTCACCTTGTACAGAGATGATCTCTCCGATCTTGCCTGTACTTTTAATCTTCACTACCCGTCCGGGATTTGCTGTGTTTTTATTCAAAGGTTTCTCACCCCAGCGATCACGATAGAACATGGGGTAACTTCCGTATTGCTCACGCTCAAGGTAGGAGACAGCCCGGGCAACCGTTTCAGGGTCATTTTCATCAATATTGGGATTCTGAGCAGAGCGGATAAAAATGGTTTCGTAGGATGTAAAGCCAATCAACACCATCAACAGTGCCATGATCGAAAGCCGGATCTCTGTAGCGCGTGAACGAGAGAAGATTGGAACAAAATAAATGAGTGCCATTAAGATGGCAATACTCACAGCAAAGGTGGCTCCAATGGCCGACACTGCATCTTGAGTATTCATAAGATTGCCCATAAAATTGGCCAGCTTGGGCATGCCCTTAATAATGCCCAGATAAATTATTAAATAGGCTGCACCAGCTGCACCCATGAGCAGGACCTGTTTCCAGAGTCGCCTCCTCCGTTCGGCTTTAAATGCCTGCGAAAGTCCCCAGACACCCCCGCCTGTAATAACCAAGAAGATCACCCCAAGAACCATAAGTTTAGAGCCTCTATCACCATCTGAGAGCCTCAAATATTCCATAGAGGTTGCTGGCAGAGCCATTTCAATGGCGATGAGGATTCCCATTGCCATAATGCCAATAACAGCCAGAATGTTCACCATCATCTCTATACCGTCATCATCTGGGTTAAGTTTTATATACATAATTAAGGCGATAAAAGGAATGGTTAACAGGTTGAGCATGTGGACGGAGATCGCAAGACCCATCATATATGAAATGATCAGGATATAGCGGGAACCAGCGCCCCCCTCATCCACTTTTTCAGACCATTTCAGGATTAGCCACACCACAATAGCTGTGAAAAAGATACTCATGGAGTAAACTTCAGCTTCAACTGCATTGAACCAATGGCTGTCAGAAAAAGCGATTGAAAGGGAACCGACCAGCCCGCCTCCATAGGCAATCCATTTGTCGGTAGTATCTTTGATCTTACCCCGCCATTCAACGACCAGGCGGACGATGATCAGGAAGAGAAACATGTTGGCAAAAGCGGTAGCCAGTGGTGACAACAGATTAATACGGTAGGCTATATAATGGAATTGGGGTTCATTCAGTACCGGGTCAAGGGCAGCACCGCCAGCAATGGGCAACATGGAGATTACACGTCCCAATAACAGATAAAGGGGTGATCCAGGTGGATGCGGAACGCTCAGAGTGTGTGAGACAGCAATAAATTCCCCACAATCCCAGAATGATACCGTGGGAGCCATGGTGTCCAGATAAAGCAGGAAGGTAAAGACCAGCACAAAGGCTGCTATGAGCGTTTTTACCATGTCTCGAGGTTTAAGAAATTCCATTGTTGATCCCTTTTTCATGCGCCTGTGTTGACCACACAGATAAAAGCTTATTAAAAATATGCCCTTGCTTCATTTGGAGATTGTGCTGGTGTAAGTATCGAGCTCATTCCCTTAATTTATCAAGCTTCCCCATCCATGCGGGCTAAGGCCGAGCAATATATATTTATGTACGTCAGTTGCCAAGGTGATGTTCCAGAAACGATAGCGCTGGATTTGGGGTTAAAAAGCAGACTATCTCAGGAAAGGTCCTGATGGTTATGTCTATTCACCGCCGGTTTAATTGGTATAATAGAACGATATTCAAATGCAAGACAGTATGATAGCTGTCGTTACTGACTGATTATTGGCCCATGATGATATTGACCAACAGGACCAGATCCCCGATATCAATGATTGTGTCACCATTCATATTTCCGCAATATAATTCATATGGCTGCACCTCGGCGCCTTGACCCAGGATGATATTCACCAGACGAACAATGTCTTGAACATTGATCTGAGCATCAGCTGTGACATCACCTATGATGGTTCCAGGAACCTCAGAAAGGGGTAGAATGATAAAATCTATCCAGGCACAATCAGACCCGGAAGCGCCACTTGAGTTCTTGGTATATTTCCAGGTCAATTCGTGTTCTCCGGTTGTCAGGGGATAGACTGCTTCACTCCATGGAATTTCGCCCTGCCAGGTATTCTGGAGGATACCGTCAATTAGAAAGAGAAGTCCATCCGAACCGGCCTGCGAAGACACTTTATAGTTAAAGCTTAAGACAGCCTCTTCATCAGCTTCAATTATCAGGCTTAACTCGGAATTCTGGTTATTGTTGATGACTCCTGAGCGTGCTGAGAACTGGCCTTCAAGAAAGTCACTATTGTCAATAACCCAATCCTGATGTCCACTAAAAAGCCAATCAAAAGCAGTAAAATCCGAACTCTCAAAATCTTCCACGATCAAGCCAGCCAGCATCGAAAAGGCTCCGGTGGCAGCATACCCCTGATCGCTTTCAAGGATCCAGGAAAACTCGATCTCATATCCTGGTGGAGTAGCGTATTCAAGTTCGATATCAAAGCTGCAGGAGTCTAGCGTTCCAGCCTCAAAATTGCCCAGAGTTATCATGGGACCCAAAGCAGCAACGTAGGGGTCGCTACTGGCCAGGGTAACGTTGGCAGAAGCCAGCCCGGAACCGCCCAGGTTGTTAAGGCTCAATTTAAGAACTGCAGATTCACCAATATCCAGCCGTCCATTTCCGTCATCAAGAACAGTTACATTTGCAAAAGTCACTGCAGGAGCCTGAATGTTGATAATGATCTCAGATTCCCAGGTGTCCATTCCATTATCCATAAATACAGCGATATGAACCGGATGACCATTGGGAACATTCTCAGCGATAATGAGCTCGTAAGGTCCAAGGGCTACCACGCTATCACCTGGAAGGATCGTTGAACTGAAAAAATCATTGACCAGCGAGATGTAGGGGTCATCCAGGGAAATTTGGGCGTTTACCAGATCGCAGGTATCAGCACCAACATTCTGGATTATAAGGTTCAGGTCAACCACTTCGCCAAAGTCGACCAGGCCATTGCCATTCCCGAAAACGTCATCAGTTATGGTAAAGCCCTGGGTAACAAGATAAGGATCTTCCGGTGCTATGATCAGCAGCTCCTGTTGCCAGGGGATTCGATTTTGACCGGTTATGGTGAGTATGCAGGTGTCGATCTCCGTGAGTGGCTCAAAATTTAAAACAGTCGTTCCAAAACCGGAAATCGCTGCTGCATCCAACAATTCACCATTTTTGCTAAGACTGATAATTGCATTGCTGATCCCGGTAGTATTGATACTGAGTTGTGAAGTACCCAGGATTAAAATATCAGAAACTGAAACATTTGTAAAAGGTTGAGGTGTTTGCGTACGCAGAGGCATACTGGGATCACCAAAAATATGCCAGGTCGCATACATTGCAAAACCACTGCTCCCATATTCATCGATCATCAGCGCTGATCCGGAAAAC
>JAYEKW010000114.1:0-18369 GCA_034716895.1 Candidatus Neomarinimicrobiota bacterium | reverse complement strand
ATTTGTAAAAGGTTGAGGTGTTTGCGTACGCAGAGGCATACTGGGATCACCAAAAATATGCCAGGTCGCATACATTGCAAAACCACTGCTCCCATATTCATCGATCATCAGCGCTGATCCGGAAAACATGAGGGCACCGATGGTCAGGGGATCATCAGCGATGAGCAGGTCAACAAATTCATCCTGTGCACTCATGGGTGGTGCCCAATCCTGATTAATCGAAGAACCATAGAATGCCACCGCTCCTTTTTGGTCGTTGGCAGATCCAGCCCTCAACCAGGCTTCGGCAAAACAGGTAGTGGATTGGAAATTTCCATTAACGCAAGCCACGGAGACAATCACTGGTAATTTTCCGGTATTATTTAGGCTGTTTACCTGTGAGCTTGAAAAGCCTGTGGTGGACCAGGATGAAGTAGAACCGTGTCCCACATAATTGATCAAGCTGCGTCCGTCGTTGACACCAGATGTAACCTGCGCTGAGCTGGCACTCGGATCATAGATCTGATCTACTGGATCATAACCATAACCTAACAGATCGGTTCTGATATTGTCCATGTGAACATTGTCAGCCTCACCATCATCACCCTGACCGGCACCCTGGTTTGAGGCGATGCCCATCGCTTTTTGATACCAGTCGCCTGTTGGATCCGGATTGGCTTCATAATCGATGATCTTGGCTACCTGGGTTTCAACCTGGGTAATAGTGTTGGCTGATAGGCGTCCTACAAAAATATCAGGATACTGATCCCCGTTACCACCGTCCAGCAGAGCGTAAGTAGGATCGGAAGCAGCTCCAGAGGCTGCTCCGGAGGTTCCAATAGCTGGCGCGACATCGGGAGCATCTCCAACGATGAGGAGAAAAGTAAGCCCTGCATCTGAATCATAGCGAGTTTGGATGGCATCCTTGATAGATGAGGCATTATTGCCGATCTCAGAAACACGTATAATCTCAGTTGCTAAGCCGCGGGTACGTTTCCAATTCACCAGGGGCAAGGTTGCGTTATAATAATTATCAGCAGCGATAATGAAGAGATTGCCGGTTTCCACCGGCAGGTCATAAAGAACTGTGTTAGATGCGTAATTGATAAAATGATTTTCATATACAGGCAGGAACCCACGATCCAGAGTCGTCGTGAATTTGGTTTTGATAGCCTGGCGGGCAAGCCCAACGGTCTCAACATTTAAGCGCAAGTGGGTATAAATTCTTAGAATTCCAGCTATCGGATTATATCGAAAAGGGTGAATTTGGATCACTGCGCCCCTTAGGTCACGCATGACGTAGGGAGCACTCAATGAGGCGATCTGTTCCGGGTAAAACGCATCTTGTTGGTATTCTTCTCCGAATTCAAAGGGAACTGAAGCTGGATTGAGTGCTCTGGTAAGATTGCCTTTGGAGGGAACCAGTTTTTCTACAGTGATGTCATGATATTCCAAAACCTCAACACTGAGCTGCATCTGGGCATTATCGGGAATAATAATACTGCGGTAGTATTTAGGCAGATCAGGGGCACCGGTTTTCAGGAGGGGTGTCATCTCAGGAGCAGAGATCAACAGGTAGGAACTTCCCTCGATCTCCACCTCGCTTCGGTAATAGCCAGATAATTGGAAATCCAGTTCAGTCCCGGATAGATTATCAATATGAGTCACAACCGCCGGACTGCTTGAGGATTGATTTTGAAATCCGAGCCATTGGTTTTTGGCCTGTAGAGCACTCGCGGCCAACAGCAGCACAAGTATAATAAGCTTCAAATGTCGGTTGAAAAACATGGGTTATCCCTTATTAAATAACTGGATCTACTATCAAAGATACTAATCGCGCATTATAGCCGATTTTCGGTCTGATTATAGTTAAAGAATGTATAACACGGTGTGGCGGAGGTCACGAAGAACAGTAGATGTGATCAAGGAGCGTTTTCTTGATCTTCCTGCTTTTTGATGAGGTAGAGACTGTAATTCTGCCAGGTTAGAGCTAATCCCAGGAGTGCCCAGAATAGATACTTCATATACGCTTCAGGATGCAGGATCATACTAATGATAAAGATCAGGGTCATGATCATTCCCAGGATCACTCTAAAAAAGCTGCCTTGCACCATTGATATTTCGATTTTCGGCATTCACGACGTCCTGGTTAATTCGTATAGGGCTATTCCGGTTGCCATGGCGGCATTCAGAGATTCCCCAACGCCGATTTTCATGATCGAGAGAGAAGTGGCGCTATCCAGCAGTTCTTGAGCAACCCCATGAGCTTCTGAGCCAACAATGAGAAAGAGTCCCTGTTGTGGTCGATAGGCATCCAGAGGAGAACCTGACATGTGCAAAGCGGCTACTTGACCAGCGGCTTCTTTCCATGCTTCCGCGCTTATTTTGAGATCATCACTACTGTGTAGTTTCAGCGAGGCAAGATCACCCATGCTGGCGCGGACAACTTTGGGACTATATGGATCTACGCAATCTGGCCCAAGCAGGATATGGGATACACCAAACCATAAAGCACTGCGAAAAATAGTTCCCATATTTCCGGGATCGGCCAGGCGATCCAAGACCAACAGGATTTTGCCGGGTTCTGGGCTTGGTAAGGATCTTTTGTCGGGTATTCTGGCAATACAGACAATTCCCTGGGGGTTTTTGCTGTCGCTGATTTGTTCAAGCTGGGTATTAGTCGCTTCGTAGGTGACGAGTTCGTTTGGGATGGTTAATTTATCAAAGTTTTTCCTAATAATGCAGGTTTCCAATTTCAAATTGGATCTGAACGCTTCTTCGCAAAGTCGAACGCCCTCTAACAGGAACAAACCTTCCTGTTTTCGATTCCGCCCTTGTTTCAACCCCCGATAGCGGGTTACCTGAGCCTTGGTTAAGAGATGAGGTTGGTCAGACATCTGTTAGTCATCCTGGATCAGCAGAACGCAGGGAAGAAACACCACCGAAAATCGCGATCTATAGTTGGGGGTCAAGAGTCTTCTATCTGTTTAGTAAGACTATTTATTATCAGTTCAGCTACCTGATCAAAAATCACCGGTTTTTGCTCTCCGGATTTAAAATCCTTTAGTTGAACCACACCCTGTGAGTATTCATCGGTACCTAGAATAGCCACGTATTTAGCGCCCTGCCGGTTGGCTTCGCGCATCTGGGCTTTCATACTGCGTCGCAGCGCATCAGAATCACAGGATAGTCCCTGATCCCGCCAATCCCGAATCAGTTCAGGTGCCTTGGTGCGGAGTTCATCACCAAGTACAACCAGGTAGAGGTCCAGTGTGGGGTCAGTGTTCATGGGGTTAATGGCATCAACAACCAGAAGTAGTCGCTCAATCCCGGAAGCCCAGCCAATGGCAGGCATATCACTCCCCCCCAATTCTTTAACCAGGTCGTTATAGCGTCCCCCACCACAAATAGCATCCTGAGCACCCAGAGCATCACTGGTGAATTCGAAAATAGTATGGGTGTAGTAATCCAGACCACGTACCAATAGATCATCTTGAGTATAAGGAATATTAAGTGTCTTCAACATGTTCAGCACTTGATCATAATGGGTTGAAGAGGATTCGTTCAGCCAATCACGGATCTTGGGAGCGTTTTGCACCAGCTCTTTATCCTGAGGAGCCTTGCTGTCCAAGATCCTTAACGGGTTGGATTCAAAGCGATGTTGACTGGTCTCTGAAAGATCCTTCAAGTGAGGTCTCAGAAATTCCTGCAGTGCATTACGGTAGCTGGACCGGCTCTCGCTATCACCCACGCTATTGATCTTCAATGTTACTGAATCTGCGATCCTCAGTTCCTTAAGAATGGTATAGAACAGAACGATCATCTCCACATCCTGCTCAGGATTGGAGGATCCGATGGCTTCAGCTCCAAATTGCCAAAATTGACGATAGCGCCCTTTCTGAGGGCGTTCCTGACGAAATAAGGGGCCTTCGTACCACAGCTTCTGCACGGGCGAAATCTGCTGCATATTATTCTGGATATAGCTGCGGACCACTCCAGCAGTAAGCTCGGGACGGAGGGTCAATGAGGATTTGCTCATATCACTGAAAGTGTACATTTCCTTGGATACAATATCAGTATCTTCGCCAACGCCGCGGGCAAAGAGTTCTGTTTTCTCAAAAACCGGGGGTCTGATCTCACCATAGGCATAGCGTTTCATCACGCTCTGGATCACGGCTTCCAGAATTTGCCATGACCTGGCCTCCAGCGGGAGAATATCATTGACACCTTTAACACGTTGTACTTTTTCGGGCATATCTATGCAAACCTTCTCAAATAGTTACTTTTATAGCCCCCAATATAGAAAAGGGTTTAGCGATAAGCATTTTTTCTATATCTAACTTCTACGATGGTAATCAGTATAATACGATCTTTGATCTCATATAAAATACGATAACGCCCACAGGATAATCGATAGCGGTCTTTGCGCTCTCCGCAATCAGTTAAACTATTGATTTTCCCCGGGTTCGAATTCAATGGCCTCTAAAACAGCCTGCGCTTCTGTCAGTTTTTCTGGAGGAACCAGTAGAGTTGCCTGATTTTCCGGTAGCGAGACTGAGTGGGCTCCAAGACCTGAGGCCAACATGCTGCGTTTGATCTCGCAGGGAACATCAGCATTTCTTAATGCTTCGCACAACATCTCGGCTGTAATATCACCTTCTACTTTTTGCAAAATGACCCAGGGCTTTTCGGTGGACTGATTCATGATAATCTCCTGTTGTTGGTTGACGAATAAAATTAACCTGTAAAAGCTGCAATTCCTCACAGCTTTTCAGCCAATTCATAAAAGGTAGTATCTCGTGAAAACTCAATTATAATCAGAGGCTTGACGCGACTGGAACAATACAAAAGGTTGATTAGCCCCATGAAATATTTTGGTCACACGGGTGGATGAAAGGAATATTGGGTGCAGCCCAAAGAAATAGAACATATTTTACATACGCGGATACTCTCCAAAGTATCCAAACCCGGGCGCTATCTGGGAAATGAACATAACATAATCACCAAGAATTGGGATGATCTTACAGCGACCATGGCATTGGCGTTTCCAGATGTCTATGATACAGCCATGCCCTATAATGGCTTTCAAATACTCTATCATATCCTCAATCGTGAACATGATATCGCTGCCGAACGGGTCAATGCCCCCTGGCCTGATATGGAAACGCTCATGCGTGAATATGAAGTGCCCTTACATAGCCTGGAGACCAAGCGTGATCTGCGTGATTTTGATATTGTAGGCTTTTCTTTGCCTTATGATCTGCTTTACACAAATATTCTCAACATGCTGGATATGTCCAATATTCCCATTTGGACCAAAGAGCGTAGTGAACAAGACCCCTTTATTATAGCCGGTGGGACCAATGCCTATAATCCTGAACCGGTAGCTGATTTTTTTGACCTGGTGGTCATCGGAGATGCTGAAGAGCTGTTGGTCGATCTGGTTAGACGAATTGGTGAAGGTCGCCGGGATGGACGTACCCGCCGCCAGATCCTGGAAGATCTGGCAACGATACCCGAAGGAGTTTACATCCCGGCCTTCTACGATTATAAATATTCCGAATCAGGTCATTTGGAGTCGATGACCAAAAATTTTGATGGAGCACCAGAGCGGGTCAAGTCAGCCAAGATCCCCATTCTGGATGCCTCCAATTATCCGACAAAACCGGTGGTGCCCATCGTTGAAACTGCCCAGGATCGATTTGCCCTGGAAGTGATGCGTGGCTGTACTCAGGGCTGTCGATTTTGCCACGCTGGTATGGTTTATCGCCCGGTTCGCGAACGGAAACCGGATGAGCTGATCGAATCTGCCAAAGTGACTCTGGCTGCTACCGGCCAAAAGAACCTTTCCCTGCTTTCGCTTTCTACCAGTGACTATTCTGGATTGGGTGAAGTAGTGGATGGACTGAAGCCCTATTTGAAAGAAAATCGGGTTTCGGTCTCATTTCCATCCATGCGTTTGGATAGTTTTACCAAAGAGATCGCTTCCATTGCTTCTGAAGGTCGCAAATCCGGGCTGACCTTTGCACCGGAAGCCGGAACCTGGCGGATGCGCCGAGTGATCAATAAGATCATCAGTGATGAAGATCTGTATTCGTCAGTACAAATAGCCCTGGATGGTGGTTGGAAAACCCTGAAGTTCTATTTCATGCTGGGTTTGCCTACCGAAACCCAGGCTGATTTGCAAGGTATCGTGGATTTGATCAATGCAGTCCGCGAGATGGCCAAACCCTTTGGCCGGGTCAAGCTCAACGTGACCCTTTCCACCTTTATTCCCAAGCCGGAAACCCCTTTCCAGTGGGAGGCTCAGGACAGTAAAGAGGTTATTCGGGAAAAGATCGATTTTCTCATGGCGAATTTAAAGTATAAAAATTTGCGGGTATCGTATCGAGATCCCAGATATTCAGAGATCGAAGGAGTCCTTTCCCGGGGCGATCGCCGTCTTTCCCAAGCCATATATCATGCCTGGAAGGATGGTGCCCGTTTTGATAGCTGGGGTGATTTCTTTCGCTATGATCGCTGGATGAATGCATTTGAACAGGCTGGCATCGACCATGAATTCTATTTAAGAGCACGAGATGAAAATGAGTTGTTACCCTGGGATCTGGTAGACAACAGGATCATAAAGAAATTTTTAAAACGGGAAAAACGTAAGGCTTACCAGGAAGCAACTGTCATTGATTGTCGCGATGGATGCGTTGCTTGTGGCGTTTGTGACTTCGATGAACTGTATATGCGGATCGTCAAGGACGAAACAGCCGGAGAGTCCAAAACAAAACCTGAAGTCTATGTTGCACCCGAAAGAATACCGCTGCCGGAATTAATAAACACGACACCGGTATTTACGGCCCGTCTGAAGTTTTCCAAATCAGGGTTGGCCAGCTATCTTGGACATCTTGATGTTCAAAACTCATTTATGCGAGCCATCAGTCTGGCTGATCTGCCGGTTGTCTACTCTCAAGGATTTAATCGGCGTCCCCGGATTTCAAGTGGCCCGGCGTTACCCCTGGGATATACCTCGGAAGCAGAGTTTCTGGATGTGCTGTTGTTTCGTCAGGTCGAGACGGTTGTTGAAGACCTGAATGGCTTTCTGCCTGCTGGGATCAAAGTTCAGGATGTGGTTTGGCATAAGGGCAGGATCAGTGCTGTTACTGGACAGATCACAGCAGTGAAACAGGTGATTGTTTTTGATGAATTAGGGTCTGATGTATCACTAAAGCATTTGAAACAAAACTTTGAACAGCGAAATAATGTGTATATTGAACGCGAGCGAAAACGCCGTATAATATCTCTGGATGTAAAAGTCTATATCCAGTCTATTGAAATAAAGGGCAATAGCCTCGAGGTGACAACCCTCGTTAAGGATGGCAAGGGAATCCGTTTGAATGAATTCCTGCCCGTGTTTTTTGAAGTTCCAGCTAATGACTTACCGGTCTATACCGTTCACCGCTTGGCGGTAATAATGAACGAACCAACTTGATCGGGATAAGCTGGGCAAAAGTAAAGTTGTGAAAAGAACTTGTTCAGAACCATGTTTCCCTGCTGAATAGCGGTTTATCCACGTTTGCTATTAATAGCAACCCCGGCAAATGACCGGTGGGATATGCTGAGAATTGTGTGCTGAAAGGATAACTGAACAGGTCAACACGTCCCCTCTTAAATAAAATGTTACTCAAGCAGGAGGACGCTTTTCATTGCTGAAATTGCCGGTAGTAATTTGTAAATCTACCTGAAAAAGGCAAGCCAAATGGCTGCCAGAACTAGAATTGATAAAAGAATTGACTCGATTCCCACTAATGGTTAAGAATTGAGAATGCGCAAGATCCGTTAGATCAGGCTTAACTGAAGCCTCCTCACCCAGGCCAGCGCAGAAAAATTTTTTGTGATTGTCTCATTCATAGGAAATAAATGAGACCCTGTTGAGAACAATTATCTCAACTTTCTTCTTTTATCTATTCGCAATACAATTGAGGATTTGAACAATGAAGAAAGATATCTTTATTAATCAAACGCATAAGGAAACCCGGATCGCTATCCATGAGGATGACGTACTGGTTGAACTTTATGTTGAAAAACCGGAAAACATCCGGATCGTAGGCAACATCTATAAAGGTGTTGTGGAAAATGTGTTACCGGGTATGCAAGCTGCTTTTGTCGATATTGGGATCGGTGCCAATGCTTTCTTACCATTCTCTGAAATAGAAGGCGAGTCCTTCTTGTTGGATGGAGATGATGACGATGACAATGATAGCAAACCGCAACGCTCAAACCGAGGTCGTTCACGCGGCCGGGGTCGCAATCGCAAGAATTTCCAGAAACCGGCAACACCCAAGTTGAGAACAGGCCAGGAGATTCTGGTACAGGTCATTAAAGAACCCTATATGGGCAAGGGTGCCCGGGTTACCACCAATATTTCTTTACCGGGTCGCTTTCTCGTTCTGGTTCCCAATGCAGATTACATTGGTATCTCCCGCAAAATATATAATAACTATGAGCGGCGTCGTTTACGTCGTAGTTGTCATGAAATGAAACCGGATGGCTTTGGACTGATCGCCCGAACAGTAACCGAAGGTAAAGATGATGAAACCCTGGGAGCCGACTTGAACAATCTCATGGATTCATATAAACGGATGGAAAAAGCCGTCAAAGGCAAACAGAGCCCGATTTTGGTTTACAGGGATATGGAAACGGTTTCCAGCCTGATTCGGGATTTGTTTACCAATGATGTCCAACAAGTTGTAACCGACAATAAGGGCATGTACAAACAATTGAACAGCTATCTCAAAGGTGCTGCCCCCCAGTTGGTCGATCGGCTGGAACACTACAAAAAGAGATTACCTCTGTTTGATGCCTACAAGGTTCAAAAGGGCATCGATATTTCCATGTCTCGCAAAGTCAATCTCAAGAGTGGTGCCTCTATTGTTATCGAACAGACAGAAGCACTGGTCTCCATTGATGTGAACTCTGGAAAATTCATTGGTCGCAAGGATCATGAAGCGAATGCCGTGAAAATTAACCTGGAATCAGCCCGAGCCATTGCTCAGCAATTACGTCTGCGGGATCTGGGCGGTTTGATTGTGATCGACTTCATTGACATGCATCGCGAGGAGAACAAAAAGAAGGTTTACTACGAACTCAGGCGAGAATTACGGAAAGACCGGGCCAAGGTTGCTGTCAGTTATATTTCTGATTTTGGTTTACTTGAAATGACCCGTCAACGGATTCGTCTTAGCCTATTACTTTCGGCCACGGAAGAATGTCCGGTCTGTAAAGGCCGTGGACGCATCATGTCCAAAGCTGCTTTAGCTACACAGATAGAAGGCTGGTTCCGCAGGTTCCACTCTAAGAAACGGGAATTCAGACTACAGCTGATCGTGAATCCCGAACTGGCAAAATTTCTACGCTCTGGACGTAAAAATGTAATGCGTTCGATCCAGTGGCAGCATTTTATCAAGGTTGAACTCGTGGAAGATGAATCCAAAAACATGGATGAGTTCCGCATCATCAGCAAGAAACAGGGCAAGGATATTACTGACGATTATTAAATCAGTAAGCATCCATGTTTTTTGTCACAGAAGCACATTAAAAAGCCCTGATTAGAGAATATTTTGGCTTGTCCCGGTATAGTTTTAATGGCAGGTCTAGTCCTTCCCCTTGGGAGGTGTCCCGAAGGGACGGAGGGGGTTTAAATGCATGGAAAAGAACCAAAAGTTAGTTTGTATGGGGAGAACCCACCCTGCGTGAGCAACCCCTCCCAGGAGGGGACTTAGCTCGCCTTTTGGCTCGCCCCAATGAGTACAATGTTCCATCATTTGTTGTATAATACCAACTAAACATCCAACCAGCACCTAACTTCTACAGCTTTTCCAGTTTTTCTGCACTTAAAGTTCCCACCATAGCTACCGCTAGGCTAAAAACTTGAAGCTTGATAAACAGAAAAATCTTTTGAATTTATAGTGCTGTTTAGATGTTCAATTGGTATAACTGGAATGAGAAGATACAGAAAGAGACATTATGAAAAAAGCAGAGAAACTGGCCAAAGAGATATTTAGTGATCAGGATCTTCAGGAAATATCTGAAGCCATCAAGACCTTTGAAGGTCGTACCAGCGGTGAGATCGTCATCTCTTTTAATACCACATCTTATAATCAACCCTACAAATCTGCTCGGCGCATTTTTGAAAAGGCTAAACTTCATCAAACCAAAGAACGGAATGCCACTCTCATTGTATTGTTCCTGGCTGAACAAAAATTTGCCGTCTATGGGGATGCCGGGATCCATGAACGCGTGCCGGAAAATTTTTGGGAAACTACAGTAGCCGATATGAAATCCCATTTTGCTGAAGGTCGGATGCGTGAAGGATTGCTCTTCGGTATCCACCAATTGGGCGAAAATCTGGCAAAATATTTTCCCGTTGCCGAGGATGATGTGAATGAATTAAGTGATGAGCTGAAATATGGCGATGAACATGATTAACAGTTGTTTTTTAACGCACGTTTTTAAACGGGATGGGACCCTGGTTCCCTATTCCCGCCAACGCATCACCAATGCCATCTACCGGGCGGTTGTTGCCATCGGGGGGCGTGATCAGGACAAATCCGAAGAATTGGCTTTACTGGTTGAATCGATCATTTGCGACAACTATTCCAATGAACATCCGCCCGGAGTGGAGCAGGTGCAGGATATTGTGGAAAAAGTGTTAATCGAAGAGGGTCATGCTTCCGTAGCAAAGCACTTTATTCTCTATCGGGCCACTCAAAACGATAAACGAAAAGCCAAACTGAGCAAAACCAAAGTTCACCAAGGGAACATTCCCTACCAGAAGATCTATGAAGTTTTAGTTTGGGCTTCCGATCACGATCTGAACTCTGTGGAAAAACTGAATCAGCGGATTGCCAGGGGTGAGTTCCGGGAGATTTGTCTGGAATCAGATGCCGCCTACGAATATGATATACAGGCCGCCGCTGAACTAATTGCGGAACGAAAGGGTGAAACCCGGATCGTGGTGGTGGCAGGTCCTTCATCTTCCGGTAAAACAACCACTACCCGGAAGTTGGCTCACTATCTCTCAGAAAAAGGGATGGGTCTGGTTGAACTGAATATTGACCACTACTTTTTTGACTTGGAAATGCATCCTGTTGATGAATTTGGCGACCATGATTTTGAAACGCCCCAGGCTTTAGATCTGGCTTTGATCAACCAGCATGTAAAACAGCTTATGGCCGGCGAGGAAGTTTTGATTCCCAAGTATGATTTCTCAACAGGTACCCGCGCCTTGAACCAGACTCCCCTGCAGATCAAATCCACGGATGTTATTCTGATCGACAGCCTTCACGGCCTGTATGGAGATATGCTGAAAGGCATTGATGAGAACAGTGTTTTCAAGGTGTATATCGAGACCTTGCTCCAGATGAAGGGCACCAATGGAAAATTTATTCGCTGGACCGATTTACGGCTCATGCGCAGGATGATCAGGGATGAACAACATCGGGCTTATGACCCGGGTCAGACCCTGACCCATTGGCATTACGTCCGCAATGCAGAATTGCGCAATATTCTACCCTACATCAATACAGCAGACTACATCATCAATGGTGCCGTGCCCTATGAGCTACCAGTCATGCGTAATCGGTTGTATGATCATTTCAAACAATGGGAACAGGATTACAAGAATGATCCCCGACGCGTAGATGCCTATTTAAGAGCCAAACGGGTGCGCGAAATGCTGGAATCAATTACACCGATTACTGATGAATCCCCTATTCCAGAGACCTCTCATTTCAGGGAGTTTATTGGTGGCGGGACCTACGACGTTCATTAGGCGGCACAGACCCCGGATAAAAGGATCCTCAGTTCTTCAGTGAGAGAATTTTTTACAAAATAATCAGGATTACTGATTAGGTTCTCCGCATGACCCTGAAAACCTTCGAACTGAAATTAATGAGGTGGCTGTTGCCCTACATTAACCTGGCCAAACGGGTGTCATTCCCTGGCTTTGATCGCGTTCCAGTTTTCAATGTAGGTTTGTTTTTTTACAGGGGACTTAGGGACGGCGCGATCATTACACGGGCAGAGGCAGTCGCTTTCAATCTGATCCTGGCGCTTTTCCCCACCATTATCTTTATTTTTACACTCATTCCTTTGTTACCTCTAGACAATTTTCAAACTGAAATCCTCTTATTAATCCAGTCACTTGTTCCAGTCAGCACTTACAGTGTTATTCAGCAGATAATCGAAGATATTCTGATCATTAAACATGGTGGTTTCTTTTCATTTGGGTTTGCCCTGGCTTTGATCTTTTCTACCAATGGTATTGTGGCTTTGATCCAGACTTTCAATGCTTCAGTAAATGTTGTTGATACTCGAAGCTGGCTTAAACAAAGAGCTGTTGCTCTCATGCTGGTGTTGATCCTATCCCTGTTGGTCACCCTGGGTATTACCCTGATCACCTTTACTCAGACGTTCATGAATTTCCTGGTGGCCAAAGAATTGATGCTACAAAGCTGGCTCTATTATTTTGTGATGGCAGGGAAATGGGTTGTTATTCTAGCCCTATTCTATTTTGCCTACTCCTTTGTGTATTATCTGGGTCCAGCCCGTAAAAGTAAATACCGTTTTATTTCAGCAGGAGCCAGCCTGTCTACTGTATTGACCATCCTGATCACCTTTGGATTCAGATTTATCATTGACCACTTCGGTCGCTACAATGCCCTTTACGGTTCTATCGGTGCATTGCCGGTGATCATGCTCATGATCTTTTCTCTGAGTCTGGTTTTGATCCTGGGTTTTGAATTGAATATCGGGATCGTTGCTGCCCGGAAGGTGCATGTAACCAAAATCGAACAATAGGTATTAAACCGGCGGCAGTTAAGCGTGCGTTTTCAGCAACAAAACGGTAGGATGCAGACCCTTCGACTCCGACGAGGTCGCGTCTTGCTGAGCGGAGTCGAAGTATATACAAATCACGTACGTTTAGCTGCCGCCACCATAATAGTATCCCTTACTGAAGGGTTGATCCAATTAAAAGAAAGTATAAGTGAATAATGAACGCTCCTGAATTCTTGGAGATCTTTCCCGAACCAAAACCCCTGATCGGGATGATCCATGTCCAGGCTTTGCCGGGAACCCCAAAAAATGTTCTATCCGTAAGTGAGATTGTTGCTCAAGCGGTGAAAGAAGCAAAAATCCTGAGCGAAAACGGGATGCAGGCGATCATGTTGGAGAATATGCATGATGTTCCATATCTCAATCGGGAAGTAGGTTCTGAGGTTGTAGCCGCCTTAAGTCGAATTTCCGCTGAAGTACGGGCTGCAACAGATTTACCCCTGGGTTTGCAAATTTTGGCCGGTGCCAATAAAGCTGCTTTATCGGTGGCGTTGGCGGCAGAATTCCAATTTATACGAGCAGAAGGCTTTGTTTTTGGCCACATGGCTGATGAAGGGTTACTCCAGTCTGATGCCGGAGAACTCCTGCGTTTCCGAAAGAATATTGGTGCAGAACACATCAGGATCTTCACCGATATCAAGAAAAAGCACAGCAGTCATGCCATGACAGCGGACGTTTCCATTAATGATACTGTTGCAGCGGCAGAATTTTTTCTTAGTGACGGTGTGATCATTACAGGCACTCACACAGGAAAGCCGGTTAATCAGGAAGAGCTATCCAGCGTGTATTCCTCAGCAAAACTACCCGTTCTTGTGGGGAGTGGCGTGTCTCCCGAGGGACTGTCCCAAATCTGGGATCACGCCGATGCCTTTATCGTTGGCAGTTTTTTTAAGCGAGATGGTAATTGGCAGAATGATCCAGATCCAGATCGTCTTCAGACTCTACTCCAGACCAGAGTCAATCTACTTAAGTAATGCCTCGAACTGCAGACAGACTTCTCGTTAATGGTATTATTCTAACCCAGGATGAAAAGTTAGTTCAAGTCTCCCAACTTGCAATCAGCGGAAAAAACATTCTGGCTGCTGGAGATGATCTTTCGTGTTATCGCAATGAGCTAACCGAGGTAGTGGATCTGCAGGGAAAAGTAGTGGTTCCCGGATTCATTGATGCCCATATTCATTTTTTATGGGGTGGTGAGAATTTGTTGGCCATCCCCCTGCAAAAAGCTGACTCAAAAGCTTCCTTCATAGAACTCATCTCAACATTTGCAGAGCGATATGCACCAGGGTCGTGGTTAAAAGGCGGAGGCTGGAATGAACATCTCTTCCTGGATGGGTCGTTGCCACATCGAAGTTGGCTGGATGAAGCAGCACCCGGTTATCCAATGATTCTCCATCGTCATGATGGACATTCTGGAATTGCCAGCAGCGCAGCTTTAAAAATGGCTGGGATCACCAGAGCAACTCCAGATCCTGAAGGGGGCGTCATTGAACGGGATGACCAGGGTGAACCTACGGGTATTTTAAAAGATGCAGCCATGGGGCTGGTGTTGTCACTTGCCCCACCTGAAAGTGAAGCAGAGCTTGTTAAACATTTTGAGGCTGCTCAGCATTATCTCCTTCAAAACGGGGTAACAGCTGTTGGAGATATGATCTATGATATGACCCACTTCCACTTTCTGCAAAAAATGGCTCATCAACACAAATTGAAGATTCGGGTAACGGTCTACACTCCCCTTCTGAAATGGTCTGAAATGAAACAACTTATCGATGAGGGTCTCTATGAAGATGAGTGGTTCCAATTCAAAGGCTTGAAAGCTTTTAGTGATGGGAGCCTCGGTTCGCATACTGCCCTGATGATAGAGCCCTATGAGGACACACCGGGATTCGTTGGTATCTATGATACTGACTGGGAGGATCAGGCTCTGGTTATCAAGACTATTTCAGAGGCTGACTTGAGGGGCTATCAAACCGTGGTTCATGCTATTGGCGATAGAGCAAACAGAGAAGTTCTGGATGTATTTCAAACAGTTATTGAGCAAAATGGTCACAGAGATCGTCGCTTCAGGATTGAACACGCTCAACACATTGCCCCTGAGGATCAGAAACGCTTTGCTGAGCTGGGCGTGATCGCCTCGGTACAACCAACCCACTGTGTCGATGATGCGCGGTATGCAGAGTCGTTGCTGGGAAAAAGGTGTGATTATGCCTATCCGTTCAGGACGCTACAGCGAAATGGAACGCAATTGGCTTTGGGGTCAGATTGGCCGGTTTCTCCAGCAAACCCGGTTTCTACGATTCACAGTACCATCAAGCGAGCCGGCTGGCACATGGAGGAGGCTTTAGATTTTAATACTTCCCTGAAAGCACATACTGCCGATGCAGCTTACGCCGGTTTCAGAGACCATGATATCGGGAGAATTATTGCTGGCTACTTAGCGGACCTTGTCATTCTTGACCCTGCTTTTCTTGAACTGGATTCTTACGAGACGCCTCCGGCAGATTTGATCAGATCCGTTTACGTGAATGGAGAGAAGAAAGCAGATTATTGATACTCACGCCAATACTTTTTCTGAAAGGAGCCGCTTCCTTATTATCAACACTCCGTGTCATTTCGACAGGCTCAATGGTCCACTTTGTGCGCGGCGCCTGTCCTGAGCAAAGTCGAAGGGCGAGGGGTCGTTTTTGCGAGATCGTCAAGTTTGTTAAAAATGTAAATATTTATTATAGTCGTTTAACCTAAATAATTCATAGCCACTAAGTCACCAAGACACAAAGTTAAATAAAATATATGCTTATCAAAAATTATCACTCACAGATGCAAATAATACTGTTTAAAATGACCTTGTTCATAACTTTAATAATTTTCGTGACTTAGTGTCTTCGTGGCAATAATTCATGAATAATGCAGGTTAAAAAGGAAGTTGTGTAATTGAAATCAAAACCTCTTATCGGTCTAACGCCATCCTATCTTGAATATGAGGAGATGGATCGCAGCATTCTGGGTCAATCATATACTGACAGCATTCAAAAAGCCGGAGGACTCCCGGTACTGATACCTCCGATCATCAAAAAAGATGATCTGGCGCAGCTTATTCAAAGGCTGGATGGTGTTGTACTCACAGGTGGAGATGATCTGGATCCGCAGTATTACGGTGAAGATCCTGAGCCCTTAACTCCCAAGCCCTTTCATCCCCGACGAGGCGAACATGACCGACAGATCTTCGAATACATTTGGGAACAGAAAGTGCCCACCCTGGCAATCTGTCTGGGAATGCAGGAGATCAATGTCTTTTTAGGGGGCTCGCTCTACCAGGACATTCCAACGCAAGTTGAGCATCCTGTGGTTCACCGGATCGGAGAATGGTTTGAAGCCCGCCATATTGTGAATGTGGAACAGGCTTCCCTTCTGCACCAACTTATCACCAGTAAAAAAGTTGAAACTAATAGTGCCCACCATCAGGCAATAAAACAGGTGGCAGATATACTTAGGGTTGTCGGGCGAACAGAAGATGGGCTCGTTGAAGCATTGGAACCCCAGGACTCCTCAATTCCCATTCTGGCAGTCCAGTGGCATCCGGAATCAGAAACCAATGATCTGATTGGGATCGAACTGTTCAGATGGTTGGTTGATCAGGCATCCTCAGGGTAAGCCTGAGATAAATACTCCAAAATATTAACCCGAGTTGGGACGACTTTTGGAGAGTTGTCAATCACAATGAAAACAGTTTCAAAAAATCAAGTCATTAAATAATTTAGAGCATAACAAAAATTAAGGAAAAACAACATGAAACGATCTTTTCTGCTGGTTTTATGCCTGATGTTAACCCTGAGTTTTGCCCAGGAATTCAAAGCTCTTTCACCTGCTGACATAGCATCCTTTGCTAAAACATTCGGGAGTAATGATAACAATCTGGCTCGTCAAAATGCTCTAGCAAACAACAGTATCAAATCATTGTCAGTTGACCGGGCTACCCGTATCAAGCAGCAACATTTTTTCTCTGACAAGATCAAGGTGGGGGGCATCAGTAATCAAAAAGGCAGTGGTCGTTGCTGGTTGTTTGCTGGTCTGAATATTTTGCGACCTGGCGTTATCGATCGTTATGATCTGGAAAATTTCGAATTTTCCCAGAACTTCCTTTTCTTTTATGACAAGTTGGAAAAATCGAACCTCTTTCTGAATCAAATGATTTCCATGCGTGAGCGAGATATCCATGACCGGGAGTTGGAATTTCTATTGGACTCGCCCATTGGGGATGGAGGACAATGGAATATGGTCGTAGATCTGGTTGCCAAATATGGTGTAGTGCCCATGACCGCTATGCCGGAGACCTACGCCAGCTCACACACAGGTGAAATGAATAATTTACTCCGGAAACGGCTTCGCAAAGCTGCAGCAGGTATTCGAATTGCAGCTGACGCAAAAGCGCGGATGACAATTCATCAGCAGACAATGTCAGATATTTATCGAATTTTAGCACTATCCCTGGGTGAACCGCCACAATCTTTTGTTTGGCAATATGAAGATGAAGATGAAAAAGTGAGCAAGCCAAAGCGTTTCACTCCTCTGCAATTCAGAGATGGAGTGGTCAAACAGGACCTGGCTGATTATGTTTACCTCCTCCAGAATCCGACCAAGGAATACTATCAGACCTACAGCATCACGCTGGACAGGGATATGATTGAAAGACCGGATATGTCAGTGTTAAATCTGCCTCTCCCGGTTATTAAAGCTCAAACATTGAAGGCTGTGCTGGATGATGAACCAGTCTGGTTTGCCTGTGATGTAGGACAGGAGCATTTGGGATCTGAGGGGCTTATGGTGAGAGGCATTTATGATTACAAGGCGTTGCTTGGTGTGGATTTTAACCTGACGAAGAGTGAGCAGATCCTTTATGGAGAATCAATTCCGACTCACGCGATGGTCTTTATTGGTGTTGATGTGGTTGATAAGCAAGCCAGACAATGGAAGGTGGAAAATTCATGGGGTACAGACCGGGGTAAAGATGGGTATTGGCTTATGGATGATGCCTGGTTCGATCAATATCTGTATGGGGTTATCCTGCAAAAAAAATATCTGGATAGAAAAACGCTGGATGCCATGGCCAAGAAACCGATCATTCTACCACCCTGGGATGCCATGTATCAGATGCTCCGTGGCCCGGAGTAATACTAAAAAAGATAAAGAAGTAATACCAATTGGACTTCAGAGGGCACGTATAGGTTCAAAATATTTTTCTGTTCAGCAAGCTTCAAATTTTGAGCATAGCGGTTGCTATGGGAAAAATTTTAAGTACAGCAGAACTGGAAAAGATGAAGGAGATAACGCGCTGTTTGAAGTTTAATTAGTATAAGTGCGTCTTTTGAAATACATTTGGGATAATCACCCCAAAAGAGTCAGGGTGTACACCAATTAACATCTCCCTGTCCCTCACGGATAACCACGGGTCCATCGTCATCCGTCATATCGATCACAGAAGACAATTCGGCCCAGGTTGGTCCGGAA